>DASUNJ010000444.1:0-10058 GCA_036277235.1 Thermoanaerobaculia bacterium
TCACGGCCATGGCCAGCACCACCGCCCGCCAGGTGAACACCACGTCCAGCCCGAACGTCTCCTGGAGGAAATGTCCGATGGGACCCCGGCGGCCGAACGCCTTGAGGAGGATCAGGCCGGTCGCGACCGGCGGCATGACCAGCGGCAGGGCGACCAGCGTCTCGACCAGCGACTTGCCGCGCCAGCTCGTGCGGGCCAGCAGCCACGCCAGGACCAGCCCCGGAGGCAGGATGAGCAGCGTCGCCAGGCCCGCGGTGCGGAGGGTCAGACCGAGGATCTGCCACTCTTCCGAAGACATCATTCGAGGATCAGGAACCCGTGCTTGCGGAAGACCGCCAGGGCCGGCGGCGAGTGCAGGTAGTCCAGGAGCTTGCGCGCGTCTTCCTTGCGTTCGGACCCGGCGAGCACGGCGAATGGATAGGAGATCTTGGGGGACTCGGCTTTCGGAACCTCGTAGGCGATCTTCACCTTCTTCGAGATCCCCGCGTCCGTCTTATAGACGATCCCGGCGTCGACGTTGCCCGACTCGACCGCGGCGAGCGCGGCGCGCACGTTCTCCGTGGGCACCACCCGGTCGATCACCTTGCTCCAGAGCCCCTTGCTCTTGAGGTACTCCTTGGCATAGACGCCGGCGGGCACGGTCTGCGGCTCGGCCAGGGCCAGGGCGCGGATGCCGACGAGGTCCGCCGGCCCGGCGACCTTGAGATTGGAGTCCGCCGGCACCACCACCACGAGCGTGTTCGAGAGGACGCTCTTGCGGGTCCCGGCGAGAAGAAGCTTCCTCTTCTCCAGCCCGTTCATCTTCTCCTCGTCCGCGGAGAGGAAGAGGTCGGCCGGCGCCCCCTCCTGGATCTGGCGGGCGAGCGTGCTGGAGGCGCCCAGGTTGAGGACGAGCTTGTCGCCCGTCGCCTTCTCGTACTCCGGGGCGATCTCCTTCAAGGCATCGGTGAGGCTGGCCGCGGCGTAGACCTGGACCTCGGCGGCGCTCGCCGGGACTGCGAGGAGGCAAAGGGCAAGGAAGATCGTTTTCATCAGAAGATCACCTGAATGCGGGTCAGAATCTTGTCCTGGTCCTCCTGCCCGTCCTGTTGGACACGGAGGTAGTTCAACAGCAGCTTGAGGTCGTGACCCTTGAGGTACCAGCTCAGGCCCGCGGTCCCGGTCTCCACGGGATCGGTCCGGTCGTCGGTGACCGGATCGAACGTCTCGGCCTTGAGCACCGCCTGCAGCCGGTTCGGGATGAAGTAATACGAGGCCTGGACGTACCAGCCGTCGGACGCGATCTCGCTCCGCGGGCGGCGCGACGTCGGCTCCCAGTCGACCTTCAGGTACTCGGCCCACAGGTCGAACCGTCCCGCCGCGATCTGGGTGTCGAAGCCGGTGCCCAGGCGCTCGCCGGCGAACACGTTGTTGTCGAAGCCGAAGTCGGCCGCGGCGATACTGGTGTCCTCGGACGAGAAGACGTTGCCGCCCACCGACCAGGTCAGAGGCTTGCTCTGGTGCAGCACGCCGGAGAGACGGGCCACCGAGAGGAAGGAGTCGTCGTCGTTGAAGTTGTTGTTGGCGCCGTTGCCGTTGAACACGCCCGCGGCATAGGTGAGGCGCTTCTCCAGGAAATCGCCACCCACCTGCACGCCGAGCTGGCGGCTCTGGGTCAGGCGGTCGTTGACCAAGCTGCGCTCGATCGTGATCAGGCGCGGATCGCTGAAGAGCTGCTCGAAGCCGAACGGCGTCTTGAACTGGCCCATCCGGATGTTGGCTTCCGGGTGACGGTTCCAGTTGATGAAGCCGTCGGTGAGCTGCGCCCGCAGCGCGGAGGTGTTCGCGAGCGTGCCCCCGAAATCCCCTTCCAGGCGAAAGTCGAACTCCTCCAGGAACTTGCCGGTGGCGTTGATGCGGGCTCGCCGGAGATAGAAGCGGTCGTTGTCGCTGCCGAAGCGGGTGTCCCCCCGGTCGCCGAATTCAGCCTGGACCTGGAGCAGGCCGCCGATGACCAGCGTGGGCTCCTTGCCGGCAGGTTTGACCGTGCCCAGGGACTGGGCCTGCAGGAAGGTGGGTACGGCGACCATACACAGACACAGCACAACGGCTTGTCGGCTCATCTGGTCCTCCGGTTTGAATGCCGGAACACAGACTAGACGCGTCGACCTATCGTGTCAAGTATATCGGCGCTCACTCGGCCAGGTAGCCTTGCAGCTCTTTCCAGGCAGGGTCCGCGGCCTTGAGGCTGTCGGCCTCCATCCTGCGGTAAAGGTCGCGCACGGCCTTTCCCGTGTCCGTGAGGGAGGCGTGGCCGTGGCCGCTGCCGCCGCGCGAGGTCTCCACGAGAGGCTCGCGGAAGCAGCCGTTCATGGCCTGGACGAGCTTCCAGGCCCGCATGTAGGACATTCCCAGGTGCTGCGCGGCGCCGGCGAGGGTGCCGGTCTCCTCGATCGCGTCCAGGACGTCCACCTTGCCCGGCCCCAGGGCGATGTCCGAGCCGCGAAGGACCCGGAACCGGGGACGGAGGGCGGAGGGGGGCGTTGTCTTCATGGCACCTCTCCTTCCCTGCCGAGGGGGCGCAGCCGCCTCTCGTCGCGGTAGGGGAAGAACTCGATGATCTCGCCCGACAGGTTGCGCTCCTGCACGCGCTGCCAGAAGTCCACGCCGAACAGGTCGCCGTGCTCCTGGAGGAACGCCTCCCGGCGCGCCCCCTCCAACCCCACGAAGCGGCCGAGCTCCTCGGGGAAGACGTCGTCCTCCCCTACCGCGAACCAGGTCTCGGACGAAAGCTCCTCGAAGTCGTGGCGCGCGTCGGGAAACGGGCGAAACCGGTAGTCGGTGAGGCGGCCCACCTCGTCGTAGTCGTAGAAGACCACCCGGCCGTGGCGGGTCACGCCGAAGTTCTTGAGCAGGACGTCGCCGGGGAAGATGTTCGCCGCGGCCAGGTCCTTGATGCAGCGCCCATAGTCCGAGATCGCCGCCAGCGCCTTCTCCTCCTCCACCTTCCTCAAGTAGACGTCGAGCGGCGTGACCTTCCGCTCCACATAGACATGGCGGATCACCACGTCGTCCCCCTGCACCTCGACGTTTTTCGCGGACTCGCGCAGCAGCTCCTCCAGCAGGCCGGGGTCGAAGCGGACACGGGGAATCTTCAGGTGCTCGTACTCCTGGAAGTCGACCAGCCGGCCCACGCGGTCGTGCTGCAGCACCTCCCGGTACTTCTCGCGCACCTTCTCGCGGCTGGCGGTCTTCTGCGGCGGGAAGCGGTCCTTGATGATCTTGAACACGAACGGGTACGAGGGCAGGTCGAACACCGACATCACCAATCCCCGCTGGCCCTCGGAGACGACGAACGGCCCGTCCGAAGAGGCGACATGGCGCATCAGGTCGCGGTAGAGCTCGGTCTTGCCGTGCTTGTTGTAGCCGAGGGAGATGTAGAGCTCGGCGATGCGCTTCTTCGGCAGGATCGACTGGAGGAAGCCGATGACCTCGCGCGGGCTCTCCACGTCGGCATGGAAGTACCAGCGCGCGAAGCTGAACACCACGCTCGCCTCGTCCTCGGTGTGGAGGACCGCGTCCAGCTCCAGCCCGGTCTCGCGGCTCGCGACCGGCAGGAGCAGCGGCATGTAAACACCGACCTCTGTGAGCCGCGCCCGACCCACCACGTAGGCCCCCTTGTTGCGGAAGAAGATGGGCCGGAGCACGTCGAGAGCCTCGACCTCCTCCGTCCCGAAGCGCTCGCGGAGCGCCTGCCGGATGCGGTCGGCGGCCAGGACCGCGTCCCCTTCGAGGTCGCGGAACGTCATACGGAAGCCGGCGTCCTCCAGGATCTTGCGCACGACTCCGGCGTCCACCCGCCGCACCGCGTACATGCGCGCGCTGGCCATCTCCCACCCGTGATACGGCAGGGGGAACTCGTCCGAGGCGAAATCGATCGTGGGATCGACGCCGTCGTGGCCGAACACCCGCCGGGAGAGGGAGTTGAACCAGGTCTGGGCAAGCTCGAAGTCGTTGCGGCCCACGATCGTGGCGGTGTAGGCCTCCTTGAGGCCGGCCCACAGGGAGCGGTCCTTCAGGTGCTCGCCGAGCTGCCCGCCCAGCGCCGTGCAGACCCGGTCGATATTGCGGGAATGGAGGCCCAGGCGCTCGACCGTATCCTGGCGGATGCCCGCCCAGTCGCGGCGCTCGAACCGCTCCTGCACGCGGCGGGTGATCGCCTGCACGCGCTGCCGGTGCCCGTCGAAGGCCCCGTGGATCGTGTTGGCCGCGCTTTCGAGGTCCACGGGGGACATGTTATCGCCGGAAAGGACCAAAAGGACTTCAAGGACGAAAAGGACTTGAAGGAAGTCCTTGAAGTCCTTGAGGTCCTTGAGGTCCTTGAGGTCCTTGGTCCTCTTCAGGCCGCCTGCACCTCGCCCCTCAGATAGTTCTCCGGGCTGAAATCGAACATCGACCCGAAAGGCTGCGGCGCCACCGTGCGGCCCCACTGGATCAGCCCGATCAGCTTCTCCGGCAGGAAATCCAGGTGGTGCTGGTCCGGATCCCCCCAGGCGTGGACCGGCGGCAGCGGCGCCTGGCGCAGCATCTCGAAGATCCTTTCCGATGCCTGCTCCGGCGTCATGGCGCCGGCTTCGACCGCCGTCAGCATGCCGTCCGCCGCGTCGATCAGGTCCTGCACCGGGTTCTCCCCCTGCTTGCCCTCGCCGTGCAGCGGAGCCTGATCGAGCTGGTCGAACACCCCCGTGTCCCCCGACTCCAGCGACTTCACGATCACCCGGAAGTGCCGGAAGTCGTTGAACATCGTGCTCAGCAGCCAGAGCCGGACCCAGGCGTTCCAGACCGGATAGGACCCGAACGCCCGGTAGGCGCAGTGGACCATCTGGTCGGCATTGTCGAGCAACGCGGCCTGCTGGCGCTCGGGGAACGAGAAACGCTCGCGGGAGAAGTCGTCGTCCCGGAGCGCCTCGACGAGCCGGGGGGCCAGCGTGCGCAGGACGTCGAGAGTGGTGATCAGCCCCCGCGAGTAGAGCGCGTCGATGAAGCCGTAGGCATGGGCCGCGAGGAACCAGCGGTCGCCGCAGCACGAGGTCGACGAGTACTGGAGCCGGCCCGTGCTCACCCAGGGGCGCACGGCGCGGGCGTCCGCGAAGTGGGCGGCGATGCTCGGGAAGCGGCTCACGATCTCCCGGAACTCGTCCTCCGGGGAGACCCCCGGCCGCGGCGGGTGCTTGCGCATGTCGAGGCTCAGGCCGACGCTGCAGAGCGGATTCTGGCCGTCCTTGTGGTTGTTGAACGGGATCACCCAGAACCAGCCGCCGTCGAAGACGTGATGGATCGTCCCCTCGTCCCAGTGCGCGGAGAGCTTGGGATCCTCCCAATCCTCCAGGAGGTCGTCGTAGCGCTTGACCCCCTCGAAGTGGTTGAACAGGGTGCGCGACTGCGTGCGCAGGCGAGACGGCTCCTCGCGCAGGGCGAGCTGGCGGGCGAGCACCGACTTGTATCCCGAGCAGTCCACGAGGTAGCGCGCGCGGAAGCGCTCGCCCGTGTTCATGGTCAGCTCCACGCCGCGGGGATCGATCTCCACGTCCACGGCTTCGACATGGTCGCGGTAGGTGACGCCATAGCGCAGGGCGGCGTTGAGCAGGTACAGGTCGATGTCCTGCCGGAAGAGATGGCTCTCCGACGTGATCGGGGTCACCGGAGGCACCAGCAGGTGAGACTCCGAATGGTCCTGCCGCTGGCCGTCGCGGTGGTAGAGGAAGCCGATGATGCGCTTGACCCCGCAGGACGGGGCCACGTGCTCGGTGATCGACTCCGTGCGGGTCAGGTGGAGGATCTCGGGCACGTCCCAGCGTTGCCCGAGCATCCACATGAGCATGGTGCTCTGCGGCAGCAGGGCTTCGCCCACGGCGAAGCGGGGGTGCGCCTCCTTTTCCAGCATCAGCACGTCGAATCCCTGCCGGGCCAGGATGCAGGCGAGCATCCCTCCACCGATCCCGGTGCCCAGGATGGCGACGTCGTACGTCTTCGGATCGCTCATGAACGTCTCCTCTTTGCGGTACCGCGACCGCGTTGATCGGACGCAGCGATCCTCCTCAGAACATCAAAACTTCAAGGGTCAGTGCGGGGATCATACCGCACTTGACAGCGAAAACAGCGATAGCTAATATCCCCCGCGCCGCGGATCCCAAGGTGGGGTCTGCCTGCACGCCAGCGAACACGGTTTCGGGGGACCTGGTCACCGGGTCCCTTTCGTGTGTCTGGGATTCCAAAGAAAGAGAGAACACAGAATGCGTATCACCGGAAGAGTGAAGTGGTTCAACGACACCAAGGGCTTCGGCTTCATCACGCCGGAGGACGGTCAGAAGGATTGTTTCGTCCATCACTCGGCGATCCAGGGTCAGGGCTTCAAGTCCCTGGCCGAGGGCGACCGCGTGGAGTTCGAGGTCGTCCAGGGCCAGAAGGGCCCCGCGGCCCAGAACGTCATCCGGATGTCCTGACCCCCTTCGCTCCCCCGCCTGCGAGGCCGCTCCGATGACATCGGGGCGGCCTCGCCGCTTTTAGGGCTTCCCGCCCCTATAATCCCTCGCCATGGCGCTCCCTGAAGCCGGGCCCGTCGAAGAATCCCGCCCCGGGCTCGTCCGCGGCCTGGGCACCTGGGACGGCGCGCTGCTCACGATCGGCTCGATCGTGGGCACGGGCATCTTCCTGACGACATCCGACATGGCCCGGGTGCTGCCCCATGCCGGGCTGATCCTCGGCGTCTGGCTGGCGGGCGGGCTGCTGACCCTGGCCGGCGCCCTCACCTATGGCGAGCTCGGAGCCATGTTCCCGCGCGCCGGAGGCATGTACCACTACCTCCGCGAGGCCTACGGTCCGCTCTGGGGCTTCCTCTTCGGCTGGGCCGCGTTCGTGGTCATCATGTCCGGCGGCATCGCCGCCCTCGGCGTGGCCTTCGGCACCTATTTCGTGAGCTTCTTCCCCTTCGTGTCCGTCAAGGTGGCCGCCTGCCTGGCGATCCTCGTCCTCACCGGGATCAACCATCTGGGGCTCAAGGAGGGGGCCGGCGTCCAGAACACGCTGACCGTCCTGAAGATCGGCTCGATCGTGGCCTTCGTGGCGCTCGGCCTGTTCGCTGCCGCGCCGTCGAGGCCCGAAATGGCCACCCCGGCGGGGATCGCGGGCGGCGCCCTGGGCCCCCTGCTGACGGCCTTCGGGATCGCGATGATCGCGGCCCTCTGGACCTACGACGGCTGGTACGGCCTCACCTGCTCGGCGGGCGAGCTGCGCGATCCCGGCCGGAGCCTCCCCCGCGGGCTGATCCTGGGGACCGCGATCGTCATCGTCCTCTACATGCTCCTCAACCTGGTCTACATCCGGGCGCTGTCGGTGCCCGAGATGGCGGGAGCCTCACGCATCGGCGAGGCGGCGGCCGGCGTCCTCTTCGGTCCGACCGGGGCGAGGCTCGTCTCGCTCGCCATCCTGGTCTCGACCTTCGGCTGCCTCTCCGCGACGATCCTCTACAGCTCGCGGATCTACCAGCCCATGGCCGAGGACGGCGTCTTCTTCCGCTCGCTCGCCGAGGTCCACCCGCGCTTCCGCACGCCGGTCCGCAGCCTCTGGGCGCAGACCGCCTGGGCGCTTCTGCTGACGCTCTCGGGGACCTACGAGCAGCTCTACACCTACGTGATCTTCGTCTCGGTGATGTTCCACGCGGCCACCGCGGCCGCCGTGTTCGTCCTGCGGCGAACCCACCCGGACCACCCGCGCCCCTACCGCACCTGGGGCTACCCCGCCGTCCCCGCCCTCTTCATCCTCGCCTGCCTGCTCCTGGTTGGAAACACCCTCGCCGAGAAGCCGGTCGAGTCGCTTTTGGGGCTGGGCCTGCTGGCGCTCGGCCTGCCGGCTTACCTGTGGTTCCGGAAGCGGACGGCAACTTTTTCCTCCTGAGCCCGTACCCGTCTACAATCGGGCGGCCGAATGCGGGTGAGGTCTGTCTTGCCCGTGCCTCTGCGCCTACCGAATCAATTGGAGGATATTCTGTGAAACGAATCTCTGCTGCGATCGCTCTGCTGTCTCTCCTGCTGGCGGGGAGCCCCATCCACGCCGCGAAGACGCAGAAGGTCGACAAGGGCAAGGCCGGCAAGGCCGCCGATGCCAAGGACGCCAAGGACAAGAAGGACGAGAAGAAGGAAAAGCTCTCCGCGGGCACCTTCGCAGGGCTCCAGCTCCGCGGCATCGGGCCCGCTCTCACCTCGGGCCGGATCATCGATCTCGCCGTCGATCCCAAGAAGCCCAGCACCTACTACGTCGCGGTGGCCTCCGGCGGCGTCTGGAAGACCACCAACGGCGGCACCACCTTCCAGCCCATCTTCGACAGCCAGCCCTCCTACTCCATCGGCTGCATCACGCTCGACCCGAACAACCCGCTCGTGGTCTGGGTCGGCTCCGGCGAGAACAACAGCCAGCGCAGCGTCGCCTACGGCGACGGCGTCTACAAGTCGCTCGACGGCGGCAAGACGTGGGCGAACATGGGCCTCAAGAGCTCCGAGCACATCGGCAAGATCGTGGTCGATCCGCGCGACTCCGACACGGTCTATGTGGCCGCCCAGGGCCCGCTCTGGAACGCCGGCGGCGACCGCGGCCTCTACAAGACCACCGATGGCGGCAAGACCTGGAAGGCCGTCCTCACCATCAGCGAGAACACCGGCGTCTCCGACCTGGTCATGGACCCGCGCGATCCCGACGTGCTCTATGCCTCCGCCTACCAGCGCCGGCGCCACGTCTGGACCCTGATCAACGGCGGCCCCGAGGCGGCGATCCACAAGTCCGTCGACGGCGGGGCCACCTGGAAGAAGCTCGAAGCCGGCCTGCCCCGTGAAGAGAAGGGCCGCATCGGCCTCGCCATCGCCCCCTCCGCGCCCGACACCGTCTACGCCCTGGTCGAGGCGGCGCGCGGCGCCGGCGGCTTCTTCCGCTCCACGGACGGCGGCGCCAACTGGGAGCGCCGCGGCAAGTACAACCCCAGCAGCGCCCAGTACTACCAGGAGATCTTCGTCGACCCCTACGACGCCGACCGGATCTATTCCATGGACGTCTTCCTCCAGGTGACCGAGGACGGCGGCAAGACCTTTCGCAACCTCGGCGAGCGCGCCAAGCACGTCGACAACCACGCGCTATGGATCGATCCCTCGAACACCGATCACCTGCTGGTCGGCTGCGACGGCGGCATCTATGAGACCTTTGACCGCGGCGCCACCTGGGATTTCAAGGAGAACCTCCCCGTCACCCAGTTCTACCGCGTGAGCGTGGACAATGCCGAGCCGTTCTACAACGTCTATGGCGGCACCCAGGACAACTTCAGCCTCGGCGGACCGTCGCGGACCCTCACCAACCACGGCATCACCAACGCCGACTGGTTCATCACCAACGGCGGCGACGGCTTCGAGACGGTGGTCGATCCGACCGATCCGAACATCATCTATGCCCAGGCGCAGCACGCCGGCATCGTGCGCTTCGACCGCAAGAGCGGCGAGGCGGTCGACATCCAGCCGCAGTCCGCCCCGAACGAAGACCCGCTGCGCTACAACTGGGATTCGCCGCTGATCATCAGCCCGCACTCCCACACCCGCCTCTACCTGTCCGCCCAGCGCGTGTTCCGCAGCGACGACCGCGGCAACTCCTGGCGCGCCGTGAGCCCCGACCTCACGCGCCAGATCGACCGCAACAAGCTCAAGGTCATGGGCAAGGTCTGGGGCATCGACACCGTGGCCAAGAACGCCTCCACCTCGTTCTACGGCAACATCGTCTCCTTCACGGAGTCCCCGAAGAAGGAAGACCTGCTCTACGCCGGCACCGACGACGGCCTGATCCAGATCACCGAGGACGGCGGCGCCAACTGGCGCAAGATCGAGAAGTTCCCGGGCATCCCCGAGAACACCTACGTCTCCGACCTGGACGCCTCGCAATTCGACGACTCGACCGTCTACGCCGCCTTCGACAACCACAAGATGGGCGACTTCAAGCCCTACGCGCTCAAGAGCACCGACCGCGGCAAGACCTGGATCTCCATCGCC
>DASUNJ010000445.1:0-7975 GCA_036277235.1 Thermoanaerobaculia bacterium
GACGGGCGCTCCCCACTCGCTGCGGACGGTGTGCAGGTCGGAGTGGCAGACGCCACAGTAGAGGATCTCGATCTGGACGTCCTTCGGCCCCGGATCGCGGCGCTCGAAGCTGTGGGGAGCGAGAGGAGTCGTGGCGGAGTAGGCGGCGTATCCTTTGGTGTCGATCATGGGCTTCCTTTTGCTAGAGGTGGGTCGGATAGCGTTTCATGTAGGGGCGGCTCTTGTGGCCGCCCTCCGGAGGGCACCCACGAGGGATGCCCCTACACAGTGACAGGGTATTGGTGCCTACAGCAAGGCCAACGCGGCGTCGAGGTCGACTTCCGCTCCCAGCTCCCGCAGCGCTCCTCCCACCGCTTCCACCGTGCGCCTCAGGTAATCCGGGCGGGTCACGGTGTAGCCCATGTGGCCGATGCGGAAGGAGGTTGTCTTCACGGCGGGGTGGAGGCCTCCGGCCACGGTGACTCCCCGGGCGGCGATTTTGGGGAGGAGAGCGCCGTCGATTCCCTCGGGGAAGAGGAGGACGGAGAGGGTGTTGCCGGTTACGGCTTCCCGGGGCACGGAGCGCAGGCCGAGGGCTCTCCAGGCGGCGCGCAGGGCGGCGGCGGCTCGGGCATGGGCTTCGATTCGCGTTTCGATCCCACGTTCCAGGATCTCTTTGAGGCCGGCCTCCAGGGCCATCACCAGCGAGGTGGCCGGGGTCGCGAAGTAGCTCGGCTTCCGCTCTTCATAGGCGCGGTGGACCGGCAGCCAGGACTCCCAGTCGAGGTACAGCGGGGGTGGAGGGGACCGGCGGGCGGCTCGCGTTGCCAGGGCCCGCTCGCTCGCCACCATCAGCGCGAGACCGGGCGGCAGGCCGATGGCCTTCTGGGAAGCGGTGAAGTAGAGGTCGGCACCCCAGGCGGCCATCTCGAAACGCTCGCCGCCCGTGGCGCAGACGCCGTCGAAGACCGCGAGGATGCCCGCCTCCCGCGCCAGGCGGCAGAGGGGCTCGGGATCGACCCGCACTCCAGTCGAGGTGTCCACATGGGTGGCGAAGAGGGCTCTGAATGGGGTACTCGGGGTGCTCCTGCCCAGGATCTCCCGCACCTCCTCGGCAGACGGGGCGTCGCCGACCGGCGCCGTGACCTGGACCACGTCCGCTCCATATCTCTTCAGGATCTCCACCATGCGCTCGGAGAAGAAGCCGGTGCTCACCACGAGGGCCCGGTCTCCGGGCTCGATCAGGTTGGCCGCCGCCGCTTCCATGGCCAGCGTGCCGCTGCCGGCAAGGAGGAACGGCTGGCTCCCAGAGTCGGCCTGCCAGGCCTGACGCATCCGCTCGAGCGACGAGCCGAAAGCTTCGATCAGGCGGGGGGAGACGTGGCCGGGAGGAGGGCCGGAGGCCGCGGCAAGCACGGCCGGCGAGACTTCCACGGGACCGGGGATCATCAGGAGAGGGCGGTCGGCTTGCACGGGCCGGATGGTATCCCACCCGGCTCTAGCTCGTCGGGTTCCAGACGAACTTGCCCTCGCGGTCGATGTAGCCGCGGGCTCCGCCCACGGTGACTTCCGCGAGCTCGCCGTTGAAGTCGAAGGTCTGTTCGAACTGGGGGTTGATGACGGTCTTGCCGTCCTTGTCGATGTAACCCCAGCGGTCTCCGACCCTGACCCGGGCCAGACCCTCCGCAAAGGGCGCCACCGAGTCGAACTGGGGATTGATCACGATCTTGCCGTTCTTGTCGACGTAGCCGCCGCGGTTGCCGATCGCGATCGGCGCCAATCCCTCAGAGAAGCTGAACCCGCCGTCGAACTGCGGCTCGATGGCGATCTTGCCTTCCTTGTCGATGAACCCGTACTTGCCGCCGGTCCGCACCAGGGCAAGCCCCTCGGCGAAGTCGGAGATCTCCTCGTAGGTGGGGTTGATGACGATCTTCCCCTCTTCGTCGAGGAAGCCCCAGCGGTCTCCCACCCGCACCGCCGCTCGCCCTTCGGAGAACTTGCGGGCCTCGTCGAACTGGGGGTTGATGACGATCTTGCCCTCCTTGCCGATGTAGCCGGTGCGGCCGCCCACGACCACCCGGGCGAGGCCGTTCGAGAAGTCGCCGGCCTGCTCGAACTGGGGCTCGATCGCGGTCTCTCCCTCCTGGTCGATGTAGCCCAGGAGGTTGCCGGCGCGTACCGCGGCCAGACCTTCGTAGAAGCTGAAGGCGTCGTCGTACCGCGGGTTGACGACGTACTTGCCCTCTTCGTCGACGTAGCCGTGCCGGCCGCCGAGCTGGACCACGGCGAGCCCCTCGGTGAAGCCGTAGGCCTTGTCGAACTGCGGAGGGATGGCGATCTCGCCCTTGGCGTCGATGTAGCCGGCGCGGCCGCCCTGGGTCACGACGTAGAGCCCGCTATGGTTCTTGCTGGTCCGCTCGCACCCGGCCAGAGCGAGCGTAATGAGGACTGCCACTCCGGATGCCCGTCTCGGCATGGCTCAACCCTCCTGGACGGAACGGGGCCATTTTACCCGAATGAGGATTCCCGCTTCTTCGCGCAGCGCATCCAGGTAGACCTCGACTTCCGGCAGCTCGGGGCATGAGCCGACTCCCTTCACGAAGCTAAGCATATATAGTAGAGCGGACCCCTGCGGAATGGAGGTTCGTCATGAGGCGCTCCCTGGCTCTTCTTGCCCTGGCCGGAAGTCTCCTGGCATGGCCCACCTCTCCTGGCCGGTCGCAGGAGGGCGAGGTCCTGCTTCCAGGTCCGACGCTCGAGCGCGCGATCACATCCGAGGAGACGCACGTCTATCGCGTCGAGGTGGGGGAGGAGCCCGTCCTCGTCCTCGTTGACCAGCAAGGCATCAACGTCGTGGTCGAGGCCCGCGGACCGGACGGATCTCTCACGTCGGACGCTCCCAACGGTCGCTGGGGACCCGAGGTCCTGCTCCTGCCCGCCGGGGCCGAGGGTAGCTACCGCGTCGAGGTCCGCCCCCGGCAGAAGTCCGGGCAGCCGGGGCGCTATGCCATCCAGGTTGAGGTGCCGGACGCGGAGCACACGGCCGCATTCCAGGCGACGAGCCGCGCCGGCCAGCTCGCCTCCGGTCCGCCCGAAGCGCGTAGCGAGGCTCTGGCCGCGTACCGCGAAGCCCTCGCCGCCTGGCGCGCGCTCGGCGAGAGCCGGTGGGAGGCCGAGGCCGTGTTTGCTCTGAGCCAACTGGAGCAAGGGACCGGCGATCTGAGGGGCGCGGTCGCGGATTGCCGGCAGGCGCTGGCGCTCTGGCGGGAGCTCTCCGAGCCCCGCCGCGTCGCGGCCGTCCTCGATGCGCTCGGCCTCGCCCTGCGAAGCTCCGGGGAGATCGACGCCGCCCGCGCTGCCATGCAGGAGGCCTTCGCTCTCTGGGGAGGCGCCGGCGAGAGGCTCGAGGAAGAGGGGACGCGCAGCGATCTCTGCCTGCTGGACCTCACCAGCGGCTCCTTGCCGGCGGCGCTCACCTGCTTCGAGGGCCTGCTGGCCTACCACCGCGAGCATGGCAACGCGGCCGGAGAGGCGAACACCCTCAACAGCCTCGGCGGGGTTTACGACCAGATGGGCGAGCGCGACGCCGCGCTGGACCGCTACGGCAAGGCCCTCGCCCTGTGGCGGACGCTCGGCAATCGCGCCGAGGAGGCCAGGATGCTCAACAACATTGCCGTCGCCCATCGCGCCTCGGGCGAATGGCAGGAGGCGCTGCGCGTCTACGGTCAGGTGCGCGAGATCCTGCCGTCGATCGTCGACCGGACTCAGAAAGCCGCGCTGCTCAACAACGTCGGCTTCGCCTACAACAGCCTGGGAGAGCCGCAGCGGGCCAAGGTGCTCCTGGAGGAGGCACTGAAGCTGCGCAGGGAGACCGGAGAGCGCCGCGGCGAGGTGTTCACGCTGAACGGCCTGGGAGCCGTCTGGCGTGAGCTGGGCGATCTGCAAAAAGCGCTCGCCCATCATCGCGAAGCGCTCGAGCAGGCCGCCGCCCTCAACGATCCCCGGCAACAGGCGTTCTCGCGGCTGGCCTTGTCCCAGGTCCACCTCGATCTCGGCGATCCCGCGGCGGCCCTGCGCGAGATCGACCCCGCGCTCGCCCATTTCCGGGAAGCCGGCCTGCGCAGCAGAGAGGCGCAGGCCCTCCAGGTGCAGGGCCGCGCGCTCGCCCGGGCCGGCCGGCCGCGGGAGGCGCTGCCCAAGCTGCGGGAGGTCCTGGAGCGGCACCGGACCTTGCGCGACCGTGCCGGCGAAGCGGAAGCGCTCCACGCTCTCGCCACCGTGGAACGCTCCCTTGGCCTGCTCGAGGAGGCGCGCGGCCATGCCGAGCAGGCGGTGGCGCGGGTGGAGGAGCTGCGCACCGGCTTCGTCAGCCCCGATCTGCGCGCCGCTTTCCTGGCCACCCGCCGGCGCTCCTACGAGCTGCGCATCGACCTGCTCATGGACCGGCATGCCGCCGATCGGAAAGGAGGGCACGACCGCGCGGCGTTCGAGGTCAGCGAGCAGGCCCGTGCCCGCACCCTGCTCGACGCCCTGAACGGCGGAGCCGGCCGCGCCGGGAGCACCGCCCCTGCCGCCCTGCTCGAGCAGAGGCAGTCCCTGCGCCGGCGGCTGAGCCTGAAGGCCGGCAGGGACGCCAAAGGCGCCGAGGGCGAGATCGAGACGCTTCTCGCCGAGTTGGACGGGGTCGAGGCCGAGATCCGCCGGCACGACCCGCGCTATGCCGCCTTCAGCGAGCCGCCGTCGATCAGCCCCGCGGCTGTCGCCGACTTGCTCGATCCCGGCACCCTGCTCCTGGAGTATGCGCTGGGCGAGGAGCGCAGCTTCCTCTGGGCCGTGGATGCGGGAGGGCTGCGCAGCTTCGTCCTCCCGCCGCGCAAGGAGATCGAGCCGCTGGTGCGGGAGGTCTACGAAGCGTTGCGCACGGTCGGGTCCGATGCCTCGCGCGAGAGGGAAGCGGCGCAGCTCCTGGGCAGCATGCTGCTCGGCCCGGTCTGGGCAGAGGCGGCCGGGTTCCAGCGCCTGATCGTGGTGCCCGACGGAGCGCTCCACGTCCTTCCCTTCGCCGCCCTGCGGACGCCCGGAGCCCTGCAGCCTCTCGTCGAAACCCACGAGGTCGTCTACATCCCTTCAGCCACGACCTTGGCCCTGGAGCGGCGGCGGCTTCAGGGGCGTCTTCCGGCCCCCAAGCTGGCGGCGGTATTTGCCGATCCGGTGTTCTCCCCCGGGGACGTCCGGCTCGAAGCTGCCGTGCGCCGCGGGGAGGAGGCCGGCGCTGATTTCGAGCGTCTGACCTTCTCCCGGGGCGAGGCCGACAAGATCGCGGTCCTGGCCTCCGGCGGAACGGTATGGAGCCAGCTCGATTTCGACGCCAGCCGCGAAACCGCGCTCTCCGGCGAGCTCGGCTCGTACCGCGTCGTCCACTTCGCCACGCACGGGGTGGCCGACACCCGCAACCCGGAGCTGTCCGGCCTGGTGCTCTCCCTCGTCGATCGAGCCGGCCATTCCCGGGAAGGCTTTCTCAGCCTGACCGACATCTATGAGCTCGATCTCGCCGCCGACCTGGTGGTCCTGTCGGGCTGCCGGACCGCGCTCGGCAAGGAGGTCCGCGGCGAGGGCCTCATGGGCCTGACGCGTGGGTTCCTGTATGCCGGCGTGCCGCGGGTGGTGGGGAGCCTGTGGCCGGTCCAGGACCGCACCACGGCCGAGCTGATGTCCCGCTTCTACAAGGCCCTGTGGCAGGAGGGGCTGCCCCCCGCGGCGGCGCTGCGGGAGGCCCAGCTCTCCCTGCGCCAGAACCGGCGCTACCTCGATGCCTACTCCTGGGCCGGCTTCGTGCTGCAGGGGGACTGGCGGTGAGACAGCCAGCCGTCAGAGCTCTTGAGAGGCCGTGTTGTTCGACAGCCTCCTCTCGGGAGGGTTGGGTGGATTCGGGGCGGCGATCTCGATCCCGACGCACCACGGTCCCGCGGCCGGAACCCAATGGATCACGGCTACGGCGGCAGCATGACGAGAGCCGCTGGGGCCGAGGGTGGGGACACGGTACGTGCCGATGTGCTTGCGCGAGCCGCCGCAGCCCCCTCCCCCCACGCCGATAGAGTAGAACCGGACCTCCACGTCGCTTACCGCCTGCCCGCCGAGGTTGAGGATCCTGGCGTAGAGATGGTTGGTGGCCATAGGGACCGGCTTGTCCGGTACGCCGTCGTCGTTGTTGTCCACCCAGATCTCCTTCTTCGGGGCCGCCAGATCGTAGGCTGCGAGGTTGAGGCGGTATCGGATCGCCGCCAGGGCATCGATCCTTCCCCAGCCGAAGAAGTTGTCAGGCCCCGGGGCGCTCGGGTTGACGCTCGTCTCCTCGATGATGAGCTTGAGATCGTAGGGGCTGAGCGAGGGGTCTTTGTCCAGCAGCAGGGCAGCCAGCCCGGCGGCGTGCGGGGCAGCCATGGAGGTGCCACTCATGGAGCCGTAGAACCTCGTGGGTATGGGATCGGGCCGGACGGTTGAAACGACATCCACTCCGGGCGCCGTGACGTCCGGCTTGCGGAGCCCGGGTGGCCAGGGGTAGTCCAGGTACGGGTCCACGGTCTGCCAGGTGACGGGTCCCTGGTTGCTGAAGCAGGCGAGCGCCTCCTTGTCGGTGGTTGCCCCCGCGGTCAGGGCGAGGGGCACGCGGCCTGGCGTCCGGACGTTGTCGGGAGATCCTATGTCGTTTTCATCGTTGTGCGTGATCGTCACGAAGAGGACGCCGGCGTCCATCAGGTTCTCGATCTCCAGCCTCCAGACGGCATACGCGGGGGTCCATCGAGCCCGCCAGCCGGAGCTGAAATTGACGATGTCCGCGCCATTGTCCAGGGCATACTCCATTCCCATCCAGCATTCGAACTGGGTCGACAATTGGATGCTGTCGGTCTCGCGCAGAGCCATGATCCTGGCACCCGGCGCAACCCCAGTCTGCGTTCCCTTGGTCCCATCTCCGGCGACGATCCCTGCCACGTGCGTACCGTGGTTGTCTTCGTCGACGGGGTCGTTGCCCCACTTGCTCAGGGAGAAGCTCCACCCCACCACGTCGTCGGCAAAGCCGTTGCCATCGTCGTCCACCCGATCGTTGTCCGCGGCCGTGAACTGTCCGTCGCCATCCTTGTCCTCCTTGGCGTTGATCCACATTCTGCTTTGCAGGTCGGGGTGCTGATATCTCACTCCCGTGTCCAGGACGGCGACGATCACTCCGGAGCCGTCATAGCCGGTGGGCCAGACCTGGTCGGCCCGGATCCGCGTGACCCCCCATTCGACAGCGCCCTTGGTCATGCGAGGGATGTCGAGGTGGATGGACCAGATGCCCGGAACGGCGTTGAGCTGCTCGATGGCCGACCGGCGTGCCTCGAGCCCGATCGCGTTGGCGAGCCAGAGAGGCCGGACGTGCTTCACCTGGCCCTCCGCCTGCCAGGCGTGGAGGAGCTCCAGGATCTCGCGCTGATCGGCTCTGGCGACGCGCTTGAGCTCCTGGATGAGGAGCTTCCGCTTCTGCTGCTTGGCCTTATACCTGTCCTCCGTGTCGACCTGAGAGAACAGCCGGGCCTTCTCCTCCTTGGCGACCTGGCGCTCCATGATGAGCACGATGGGGATCAGCTCCTCGGAAGTCGACCGCTCCAGGTGATCGCGCAGCGGAGGCTCGATCTTTTCCAGAGCGGCTGGCTTGTCCTTGAACGACGGCTGAAAGGGAGCGGGAATCTGCCGGGCGCGCAGCGGGCTGCAGGTGGCGGTGAGCAATACAACTGCAAGCACGGCAAAGAGGCGAAGACGGGCCATGAAGAACCCTCCTTTACAAGGCTTTGGCGCTCAGTTGCAATCTCTATTGTAAGCCATGTCTCCTTTTCTTCTGGGGGCGCGGTGAGATAACCGACGTCCTCGCGGCAGTAGAAGAGTGGTAGGACATAGAAACCGGCAGACTTGAGAAAGGAGACTGATATGGCACTTCTCGTACCGAGCCAGTGGCAGAAAG
>DASUNJ010000446.1:0-6716 GCA_036277235.1 Thermoanaerobaculia bacterium
CTCGCGCTCGGGAGACAGCTCGTTGCGCGCCTCCCAGTCATCGTTGGCGACGTTGGTGCGGAAGGAGCCGTGCAGCTCGTTGCCGCCTGACTTGGTGATCGTGTTCACGACGCCGCCGCCGAAGCGTCCGTACTCGGCGGAGATCGCCGAGGTGGAAGTGGTGGTCTCCTCGATGGCGTCCTCGATGAACAAGTCGAACGGTTGGCCGCGGAGGTTCTCGGTGATCACCACCCCGTTCACGAGGAAAAGGTTCTCGAACGAGAGGGCGCCGGAGATGGAGATGGCGCGGGTCGGGCCGGTCGGAGCGACCCCCGGCGCGTCGGCCAGCGGCCCCGGCACGACCGCCCGCAACGGCGGCATCAGCATCTCGGGCGCCATGTCCTCCGAGAACCTCTTCCTGGTCAACGGCGTGGTGATCACGGAGAACCTGCGCGGCCAACCGTTCGACCTGTTCATCGAGGACGCCATCGAGGAGACCACGACCTCGGTGTCGAGCGTCTCGGCCGAGTACGGCCGCTTCGCCGGCGGAGTGGTCAACACGATCACCAAGACGGGCGGCAACGAGGTGCACGGCACCTTCCGCGACAGCATCACCAACCAGTCCTGGGAGTCCGAGACGCCCTTGACGACGACCCAGACCGACAAGATCAACAACCGGTACGAGGGGACTCTCGGCGGCTGGATCTGGAAGGACAAGGTCTGGTACTTCCTCGCCGGCCGCGAGTTCGAGCAGGGCCTCACCCGCCTGACCACGCTCACCCAGGTGCCGTTCGACGTGGGCACGGACCAGCAGCGCTACGAGGGCAAGCTGACCCTGTCGCCGTTCGCCGGCCACCGGCTGACCGGCTCCTACATCAAGATCGACGAGCTGGACCTGGGCAACCTCTTCGGCACGATTCTCGACACCCGCAGCATCAACGACCGCAGCCTTCCCCAGGAGCTGCTCGCGTACAACTACTCCGGCGTCATCACGGAGAACTTCTTCATCGAGGCGCAGTACTCGGAGCGCGAGTTCACCTTCGAGAACTCGGGCTCGAAGTTCACCGACCGGATCTTCGGCACGCTGCTGGTGGACTCCGTCTCCGGCGAGCGCTTCTGGAGCCCGACGTTCTGCGGCGTCTGCCGGCCGGAAGAGCGCGACAACGAGAACCTGCTCGCCAAGGCCTCGTGGTTCCTCTCGACCGAGAGCATCGGCTCGCATGACATCTCCTTCGGCTACGACACCTTCGACGACATCCGGGCTGCCGACAACCACCAGTCGGGCAGCGACTTCCGCATCCTGATCTCCGATGCGCTCGTCCGCGGTTCGGACGTTTTCCCGCAGCTCATCAGCGGCAACAACGCCACCCGCATCCAGTGGAACCCGATCCTGGAGAGCAGCAAGGGGACGAGCTTCGTCACCAACTCCTACTTCATCAACGACCGCTGGCGCCTCAACGACAACTTCAGCTTCAACCTCGGCCTGCGCTTCGACGAGAACGACGGCGAAGACGCCTCGAAGCAGAAGGTCGCCAGCGACAGCAAGCTGAGCCCCCGCCTGGCGCTCACCTGGGACCCCAAGGCTGACGGCGACTGGATCTTCAACGCGAGCTATGGCGAGTACGTACCGGCCCTCGCCAGCACCCAGGCCAACGGAACGGCCCAGGGCGGCAACCCGGCCGCGTTCCAGTGGTTCTACCGCGGCCCGTCGATCAACGCCAATCCCAACGGGCCTCTGATCGGATCCGAGGAAGCCCTCAACATCATCTGGGCCTGGTTCGACTCCCAGGGCGGCACGGCCAACACCAGCAACCTCGCCGCGGTGAGCATCCCCGGCGCCACCACGGTCATCGCGGGCGGCTCGCTCGACTCGCCGCACACCACCGAATACGTGGTCGGCGCCGCCAAGCGGCTGGGCAGCAACGGCATCTTCCGCATCGACTACGTGCACCGCGATGGGCACGACTTCTACGTCAACCGGACCGACCTGTCGACCGGCAGCACCATCACCCCCTCCGGCCAGCGCGCCAACGTCACGTTCATCGAGAACGAGGACAGCCGCCTGGAGCGCATCTACGACGGCATCCACACGCAGTTCCAGCTCCGCCCGTCCGACCGCTTCTTCTTCGGCGGCAACTACGCCTGGTCCCACACGCGCGGCAACTTCGATGGCGAGACCGCGGCCAGCGGGCCGGTGGCCTCGGCCATCCTGTCCTTCCCCGAGTACAAGGACCTGTCCTGGAACAACCCGCGCGGCGACCTGGGCACCGACCAGCGCCACCGCGCCCGGCTCTGGGCGGTCTACAGCATCTTCAACAACGACCGGAACAACCTGAGCGTCAGCCTGCTCCAGAACTACGGCTCGGGCACGCCCTACGGCGCCTTGGGCGCCGTGGACACCAGGTTCAACGCCACGACCCAGCCTGGCGGCGTCGTCAATCCCGGCTATGCCGTTCCGCCGGCCAGCGTCGCCTACTACTACACCAACCGCGACGCCTTCCGCACCGACGACATCTCGTCGACGGACCTCTCGTTCAACTACGGCTTCATGTTGAACACCTTCGGCAAGGAGGTCGAGCTCTACCTCCAGCCCGAGGTGCTCAACCTCTTCGACGAGCAGGGCGTCGGCTTCGTCAACTTGGCGGTTCAGGACGCCACCAACACCGCCGGCCTGCAGCGGTTCAACCCCTTCACCGACAAGCCGGTCGAAGGTGTGCACTGGCGCAAGGGACCGAACTTCGGCAAGGCCACGAACGAGCTGCACTACCAGGTGCCGCGCACGTTCCGCCTGTCGCTCGGCTTCAAGTTCTAGTAGCCAGCCCTTCGGCTGAGATTGCGAGCCCCGGTCTTTGGACCGGGGCTCTTTCTTTTTTCAGGAGATGGGGACGGCGATCTCGGCGAGCTTGCTCAAGGCGTCGCGCCAGCGGCGGCGGTAGGTTTCCCAGATGGTCAGGCACGCCGAGAGAGGCAGCCGCTGGAAGCCGTCCTGAAGGACGTCGACCTCGCTGCCGGATGCCAACGGGTGGACTCGCAGGGCCAAGCGGGTCGCGGAGGTCCAGCCGGAGTCGAGGCGCTCGAAGGCGAGCACCCAGAGCTTCGGCGGCACGATCTCGATCGTCCTCCCCCGCTCCCGGTAGCCCTCTCCCGTCAAAGCCAGCTCCCCTTCCGCCATCTCGGCTTCCGCGGCGAGCCAGAGGGCCAGCCGGTCGGGCTCGGAGAGCCAGCGCCAGGCCTCTTCCGCGGAGACCGCGAGCGCCTGACGGCGGCGGAGCTGGACACCCGGAATGTCCCCCTGACGGATCGCCTCGGCCATCCTTTTAATCCTTGAAGAGATCCCGCAGCGCCGACTCCACGTCGGGGAAGCGGAACGGGTAGCCGAGTTGGAGCAGGCGCGACGGGAGCACGCGCTGGCTGTGGAGCACGGCATCGGCCATGTCGCCCAGCATGACCCGCAAGACCGGCTCCGGCACCCCGAGCCCGAGCGACTGCAGCGGGCTCGGCCGCCGCAGCACCTTTCCCAGCACGTCGCCGAGCTCGCGGTTGGTCACGGGCTTCGGCGCGACCAGGTTGAACGGACCCTGCGCATCGTCCTTCTCCAGGAGGAAGCGGATGGCCCCGACTTCGTCGGCCAGGTGGATCCAGGAGAGCCACTGGCGTCCGCTGCCGAGCGGGGCGCCGGCCATCAGCCGGAACGGCAGGGCCATCCGCGGCAGGGCGCCACCCTCCCGAGCGAGGACCACGCCCGTGCGCAGGAGCACCCGGCGGACGCCCAGGGCTTCGACCTCGGCCGTGGACTCCTCCCAATCGACCGACACGTCGGCCAGGAATCCCTGGCCCGGCGGCTGCCCCTCCAGGATCTCCTCGTCGCCGCGCGGGCCGTAGTAGCCGACCGCCGACGCCTGGAGCAGAGCCCTGGGCTTGCGCGATGCCTCGCGGATCGCTTCGACAACTGCCTTGCCGGAGAGCACCCGGCTCTCGCGGATGCGGCGCTTCCTGTCCTCGGTCCAGCGCCCGTCGCCGATGCTCTCGCCCGCCAGGTGGACGATGGTCGTCTCCTCGTCGAGAAGATGCACCCAACCCTTGGAGGTGAGGGCGTCCCACTCCTGCGCGCGCACGCCGGGGGGAAGCGGCCCCACCCGGCTCATGCTTCTGGTCAGGATGACCGCGTCATAACCCGCCGAGCCCAGATGCCGGGCGAGCGCCCCTCCGATCAGACCCGAACCGCCCGTGATCACGACTCGCATCGTTCGATCCTCCCCTCAAACGGCAGCCAGCTCTTCTTCCAGAAGCTGCCGCTGATGCAGGTCTGCATAAAGCCCGCCGATGGCGATGAGCTGCTCGTGGGTCCCGCGCTCGACGATCCGCCCTTCGTCCAGGACGAGGATCAGGTCGGCGTCCTTGACGGTCGAGATCCGGTGCGAGACCAGGAAGACCGTGCGGCCCTCGAACACCGTGCACAGGTTGTGGAGGATCTGCTCCTCCGTGTGCGTGTCGACCGCGGACAGGCAGTCGTCGAGGAGCAGGATCCGGGACGCGCGCAGCAGCGCCCGGGCCAGCGCCACCCGCTGCTTCTGCCCGCCCGACAGCGTAATGCCGCGCTCCCCCACCAGCGTATCCAGGCCCTTTGGGAAGAGGGCGAGATCGGGCTCCAGGCTGGCGAGCCGCGCCGCCTCGCGGATTTCCTCCTCCGTGGCGTCCACCCGGCCAAAAGCGACATTCTCCCGGATCGTGGCCGAGAATAGAAAGGTTTCCTGCGGCACCATGCCGATCGCCGAGCGCAGCCGGGCCAGGGGGAGGCGGCGGACGTCGATGCCGTCCACGAACAGCGTCCCCTCGGGCGGATCGATCAGCCGCGGGATCAGCGCGAGAACCGTGCTCTTGCCCGAGCCCGTGCGGCCGACCAGGGCCACGGTCTGCCCGGCTTGGACTTGGAAGTCGACCCCGGCGAGCACCGGCGCCGCCCCCTCGCGGTAGGCGAACGTGAGGCGCTCGAAGCGGACCGCTCCCCGGATGTGGCCGGGATCGATCAAAGGCTCCTCGTCGCGGATCGTCGGCGCGGCCTCCAGGATGCTGCGGATGCGCGCCAGGGAGGCCGTGCCGCGCTGCGCCAGATTGATCACCCAGCCGATCGCGATCATCGGCCAGACCAGCTTGCTCAGGAAGAAGTTGAAGGTGACGAACTCGCCCACCGTGATCGTGCGGCGCAGCACCAGGTTGCCGCCGTACCAGAGCACGGCCACGAAGCCGAGCCCGACCAGCCCCTGGAGCATCGGATGGAAGGCGACCGTCCAGCCGATCAGCCGGCGGTTGCCCTCGAGATAGGCCTCGTTGACGCGCTCGAAGTCGGCCCTCTCGCGCTCCTCCTGGGCATAGGCCCGCACCACCCGCGCGCCCGCCAGGTTCTCCTGCACCCGGGCCGAGATGTCCGAGAACTTCTCCTGGACCGTCGTGAACAGGGCATGGATGCGCTGCCCGAAGAGCTGCGTGGCCCCCGCGAGCAGCGGCATGGTGCAGAGCGCGAGCAGCGTCAGCCCGCCATGGATGCGGGCCATGAAGAACAGCGCGCCGAGGCCGGCGAACACCGTGTTGCTGGCGTACATGATGGCCGGGCCGCAGAGCATCCGCACAGCCTGAAGGTCGTTCGTGCCCCGCGCCATGAGGTCGCCCGTGGGGTGCTCGTGGAAGAATCCGGGCGGCTGCCGCTCCAGGTGGGCGAAGTACTCGTTGCGGATCTCGAACTCGATGTCCCGGCTCATGCCCACCAGGATCATGCGCTGGAGATAGTTGAACAGGCCCTGGACCAAGGCGACGGCCAGGATCAGGCCGCCGTAGGAGAGCAGGGTCCGCCAGGTCACGGCAGCCCGCAACGAGTCGATCACCCGGCCGACCAGGAGGGGAGTGGCCATGCCCACCGCCACCGACACCAGGATCGAAAGCAATCCCAGAACGAGCTTGCGCTTGTGACGGCGGAGATAGGGCCAGAGGTAGACGAGGCGTTTCAGCACGGGAGGAGCCTATCGCAAGTGCGAGGCCCCGCCCCGGGAGAGGGGAAGACTTGAAGGGCAAAAGGTTGCCCCTCCGGTCCCTCCCCCCGGGGAGGGGGCGGGTTGGGTCTGGGGGGAGGTTAGGAGGGGGGAGCTCCGAAGTCCACGATCCTGTGGCTGCGCGCTTCCTCGCTACAATACCCTCTCCATGTCCATGCCAACCCGGTCCACGGTCTTCCTGAGCTACAGCCATCAGGACGAGGATTGGAAGAACCGTGTCGTCGGTCACCTGGACGTCCTGGAAGCCGAGCTCGACGTCTGGGACGACCGCCGGATCGCCAAGGGGGACGCCTGGCTCCTAGAGATCCAAGACGCCATGGACCGCGCGGCCGTGGCCGTCCTGCTCATCTCGAAGGACTTCCTGAATTCCAAGTTCATCAAAGGCACGGAGGTCCCCCATCTGCTGAAGCGCCGGAGGGAGGATGGGTTGCGGGTCATCCCGCTGTTCGTCCATTCCTGCGCCTGGCCAGCGGTGAAGTGGCTCGCCGATATCCAAGGCGGGCCGAAGGACGCGAAGCCGCTCGCCGAGCATCGAAAGCCTCAAGCTGAAAAGATCCTCGCCGACCTGGCCCTGGAGATCCAGGGTTGGCTGCGCGAGCCCCTCACCCCCCGGCCCCCTCTCCCATCGCACTCCCCCCGACCGGGAGAGGGGGAGCCCGGATCGGACGAGCTCGCGAAACCCGGCCCGCATGC
>DASUNJ010000447.1:0-6408 GCA_036277235.1 Thermoanaerobaculia bacterium
GCTCAGAAGCTGAAGAGGACGTGCGGAGCACCAGGGTCTTTCCGGTCGTTGCCGTGCCAGAGTGGCTCCAGTCCGTCTTCCCAGAGGGATACACGGAAGGCACCCTGGCGCACCGGCTAAGCCAGTACTTCGAGGCGGCAAGGACGGGGAAGGGAACCTGCCAGCTTGCTCCTCGGAGTCTCAAGAACTACGTAGCTGCGGCGAAAACTCATCTTGTGCCCCGCTGGGGGACTCGTCGCGCGACGAGCATCACACAGGATTGCGTCTTCGACGTGTTCGCGGAGCTGGCCAAGCGGGCTCCACAAATGGTTCGGCAGATCAAGAAAGTCCTGGCAGGACTCTACAAGTACTGCCGTGCGAATGTCCGGGAGATGCGGCATTTCCAGAGTCCCATCTTAGGTATCAGGATCGAGGTACCCAAGGCAAAGCGGGACCGTTGGTTGAACGATGACGAGCTGCAGATCCTCTTGCCGGCGCTGGATCGGCTCTCTGACAGCAAGGCCCGCGACATCTATAACCTGATCCTGGCTTCCGCCTGTAGGCCCGGCGAGGCGGCAGGGGTCCAAGCCGAGGACATCATCACAGTTGGGGGAGAGCGCGTCTGGCGGGTCCGCTACAAGGTGGATCGGGACCACCTGATTCCTCTGGTGGGTCCTATCGGCGAGATCATCAATCGCCGCTATGCGGAGTGTGGCGGCAAGGGTCCTCTGTTCTGGGCAAACTTGGACCGGACAAAGGACTACCCCGAGCAGCTGACGCGAGCGAACCGGGAGATCCGCGAGCTAACAGGACTGGAGAACTACAGACCTCACGACAACCGCCGGACGGCACGAACCCATTTCGAGATCCTGGGGATTCGGGCCGAGGTAGGAGAAGCGCTGCTCAACCACCAGAAGGGAGAGATAGAGGGGACATATGCACTCTACACCTACTGGCCGGAGAGGAAGGAAGCGCTGAGCCTTTGGCACCGCAAGTTAGAGGCGCTGAGGCAGGGAGCGCGTGAGCTAGCGGCATGAGCCATACCGGGGGAAGGAGGCCATGGAGATGTCCTCCCCAGGCCTCCTTCCCGATTCATGGAGATCCGCAGCTCATGTTCTGTGGCAAACAAGTAGGATGCAACACGCCGTGCGCGACGAAGTGATTGTAAGTAGATCTTGCGAAGCGCCCGGTCTCCAGCGTTGGAGGCCTGGAATGCTGAGGTCCGCTGTCGCCGCATAGCCCCGCCGCTGTGAGCCCAGACCGTCAGCATGAGGCCGCTGTCGTCCAGGTAGGTTGGGAGAGCTGACACTCCGGCGCGGACCCGTAGCTGCGCCGCTTGGCGCGTCACGGGGAGGGGCGACCCAACCCTCGCAGGTAGGGCCTGTACCCCAGACAAGGTCTGCCTGCGGATCAGCGGGGGAGCGGGCGAAAGCGGATCCGGGGTGCCTCCGGTACTACGCGCAGGAAGAGGTTCTGGGTGAGCCGCATACCTCGATCCGGCCGGGAATCGAGCATCGGGGCATGGAACAGCCGGGCATCGAAGAGAAGGAGCCGGTTCGCCCTCAGCTCCACGAGGTGGACCAACTCCCACGCATCGGAGGGGGTGTCGTTGTAGATGCTCGCCGTCGGCGAGGGCCGGACGATCTCGACGAGCATCGCGTCCACGCCCGGATATCCGCCTCGGCGCGCGGCTTGGACGAGATCCGGGTCGCCGAGGAACACCCCGAGCAGCCCGGTGCTGCGGTGCCGGAAGAACCCCGTCCCTCCCCCGAACGCGTCGGCTTCCGTCAGGAAGATAAGGCCCCCCACCTGGACCTTGCCATCCCGGTGTGGGACATGTTGCTCAGGCCGGAAGTCGCGTAGGGCATCCAGTTGGCTGAAGGTGACCTCCTGCTCAAGCTGGATGAGGTGGCCGGGGCACAAGACCCTGGCGATCAGCCGATCGAGGCCGGGGATGTGGGCCTGCAGGAGCGCCCGCTTCCCCGGATACTCGCTTCGATCCCGGGTGAACTCCTGCTGTAACGCCAGGTCCCGCACCGCCGTCCAATCCCGGTAGACGCCATCAACCACCACCATGTCCCCCGGGCTGGCGATTGAGTGGACCTGGACGAGCGGGTGGGGGCTCACCTCCAACCTGGAGAGCGCCTTGAGCAGCGCGGCGTCCGTCATCGCTCGTACACCAACGTGCTCATGCAGGCGAGGCCGCCGCGGCCCCCGTTGTAGTTGAAGGTCTCGTCGATCGACAGGGCGATCACGGCCTCCGTGCCGAGTAGATCCGATAGGAATGCCAGGATCTGTGGACAGCCTGCGGGCGCCAGAACCGCGCGGGGCGACAGCGCCACCAGGTTCAGGCCCCTCCGCATGACCTCGTCCTGGGGAGCCACGAACACGTGCAGCCCCAGCCGCTCCGCGGCGCGCTCGAAGCGGGGCCGGTAGGCCCGGTGGTAGCGGTCGCTGACCAGGCACCACGGGGTGCCGTCGGGGCTCCGCACCAGGCAGCAGTCGAAGTCGATGTGGGTCAATGCGACGTCGGAGGGCTGCTCCCGGCGGTAGAGGTCCGAGGCAAAGGGGTGGGGGATGATCGCGCAGAGGACCTGGCTCGGGAGATCGGCCTCCGCCCCCTCGGCCAGCGCGGAGGAGACGAGAACCTGCTCGCCGCTGCGCACGAACAGGCCCCCCTCGCACAGCGGGGACACCCGGGGCGAGGCGATCCCAAAGCTGGCGGCGAGGGCCGCCATGCTGGGCTCCGGGGCCACGGCGGCGAACTGGAGCCAGTCCTGGAGTCCGTCCCTCGGCCACAGCAGGTAGTAAGCGTCACGGTCGGAGCGGATGTCCAGCCACCGGATCGCCGAGGGCTCCTGCTCCTCGACGAGCCGCGCGATCTCGGCGCTGCGCCCCAGTCTCGTCAGGGGCCGCTCCGAGCACAGGAACCGGACGGCGTGCCCTCTGGCCCGGACCTGCCGGACGAGCGCCACCATCCGCGCCGCGACGGTGCGCGCCGCCACGGAGGCGTCCAGGCCGATCTGGGGGGCCAGGATCAGGGTGGGCCGGGCCTGCGCCCCTGCGCTCATGGCAGGGAGCGGACGGAGATGGGCCAGCAGAGCTGTGTCTCGCCCTCGAAGCGGCGGGGAACCGGCGCGCTGGTCAGCAGGCGAAAGCCAGCTCGCAAGCAGGCGATCGTAGATGCGTGGTTCCCGTCCTCGATGTGGCCGTACACCTCCTCCAGCCCCAGAGGCTCGCCCAGACCCCACGCGATCGTGCCTGTGATGCACTCCGGCCCGTAGCCCATGGTCTGGAAGCGGCTGTAGATGACCAGGCCGATCTCGCCGCGCGCGTGGATCGTGCGATCGATGTTGAACAGCAGAGTGTCGCCGATGAAGCAGCCCGAGTCCTTCAGGAACAGGCCTAGCACATAGTGCTCGTCGTGGGCCGCCCAGCGCTCCCGCCGCGCGATCATGCGCTCGAACCGGGCGCGGTCGATCTGGCTGAGGGTCAGAAAGTCGCCCTTCGCCTGCCGGAAGCTCAGCTCGGACTCCATGCGGGTGCGCAGGCAGTTCGCGCGGTCGCCGCTGCGGATCGGGCGGGCCACGATCCGCCCGGTCTGGAATCCGAGGGAGCTCACCTTGCGGCCTCGGCGCGGTGGAGGCGCCCGTCGGAGGGAGCGCTCGACGCGCGCAGGGCGTGGGTACCCGCCCGGCACTGCCCGCAGGAGAAGGTCTGCGATCCGTCCTCGAAGCTCGCGCACCCGTGGACGAGCGGGGCGTTGCGCAGGCGATCGAGCACTGCGGAGCCCTCGAACACCTCGCGCACGGTGCAATCCAGGATGTTCCCGGCCTTGAGCTCCGGGATGTTCCGCATCAGGTCGCAGCCGAACGCGTCCCCGTTGGGCAGGATTGTGAGGTTGTGCTTGCCCGCGAGGCACCACGACCGACCCGCACCCAGCGGGCCGCCGTGCAGCCTCCAGGGAATGCCCCAGACCCCCCACAGCTCCTCCAGCAGGCCGGCCTGCTCCAGCGGTTGATACAGCTCCAGGGGCACCGGATCCTCGTGCGGGAAGAGGACGCTGGTCCGGGGCAGGTCGCCATGATCCCGCAGGAACCTCGTCAAGGCGACGATCGCCTCGCTCCACGCGCGGTAGGTGGGGAACGCGCGCGGGCTCCGCACCGCCTTGCCCGTGAACCCCAGCAGGATGAAGCGGATCCGCTGCATGCCGTGCTGCGCGGCGAATTCGACCAGCGCGCGCAAGTGGCCCACCGCCTCCGCGGTGACGACGGTCATCATCGCGTGCTCCACGCCACGCACGGTGCAGTAGTCCGCCATGCGCACCGTGCGGTCAAACGCACTGGGGCAGCCCCGGGAGCGGGCGTGCCGCTCGGCGGTGACGCCGTCCAGGCTGAACGCGATGGATGGCGCCGAGGGCAGGCTCCCGATCAGGTCCACGTGCTCGCGCCGCAGCGCCGTCCCGTTCGTCAGCACGCTGGTTCGAAACCGGCGGTGGCCCGCCGATCGGAGGATCGGGCCGATGTCCTTGCGGACGAACGGCTCGCCGCCAACGATCCGGACCAGCTGCACGCCCAGTTCGTCGAACTCTTCGAACAGCCGCTCGATCCGCTCCAGCGAGAGCTCGGGGGTCCGGTCGGTCACGGGGGTGACCAGGACCGAGCAGTACTCGCACGTGAGGTTGCAGCGGTCGGTGACGTTCAAGTCGACTTCGCGGA
The DNA here is from genome assembly GCA_036277235.1 of Thermoanaerobaculia bacterium. GTDB lineage: Bacteria > Acidobacteriota > Thermoanaerobaculia > Multivoradales > UBA5704 > DATMER01. The sequence goes on from DASUNJ010000447.1 coordinate 4,698, forward strand.
GAGCGGAGATCATGGCGGCGGACATCGGGGTGGCTGGCCTACAGCGCGCACATCTGCTCCTTGCTCAGGTACTCGGCAGAGATGGTCGCCAGGTAGCTGGGCCGGCGGAGCGGGCGGGCGGGATCCTTCTTGTGGATGCGCGTGGGCCCATGCATCAGGCCGTCGTGGGGGTACCGGTTCGAGACGATCACGAGCGGACTGCGCGCGGAGACTACCGGGAACCTCGCCATGTACCGGGGGTGCCGTCCGACCACGTCCATCCGCGCCACGCAGTAGAACTGCCGGTCGTTCAGGGTGTTCGACTTCTTCGCCGGGACCTTGATCGTGACGAGGTCCATCAGGGGTATGCCCTCCTCCTCCTGGAGGCGGAGCGCGTCGAAGATGCGCAGCGTCCCGCCCTGGACGTTCCTGGAGCCCCCGTAGCTGATGGCCGAGTACTGGATCCGCAGGTAGTCGGTGTGGAGGAAGAAGGATGTCTGTGGCGCCCCGATGAGGCGCGACCGGTCGACCCGGAGCTGGGCCATACGGTAGTAGTTGTCGATGCGCCTCCCGCTCGCATAGAGATAGTCGACGGACGAGATCGCCTCCGATCCCGCTGCTGACCAACCCTTTAGCAGCTGATCGAGGGTGTTGTCGATGAACCGGTTGAAGCGGGACCGGGTCTTCAACAGGTGGCTGGTCTCGGGGATGATCACGAAGCCCGGGACCCGCGTCGAGCCCCGCCGGGCGAGGCGCTGCTCGACGCGGGAGACGAACGCGGCCGTCGGCATGGCGGCGTCCGGGTCCAGATCGTCCCGGGTCATCTCGACGATGGCGTGCTCAACCCGCACCTCAGGCCCCTCGTGCTCGGTTCGGGGTCATGATCTGCCGGTGTCCAGCACGCCGAGCTCGGCGAGGCGGCGAATGCCGCGCTGGTGCCGGGCGCCGGGCGCCTGCCGCCAGAACGCGGGGAAGTAAGGCTCTCCGGCCAGGCGGGCGCCCCGCTGGTTGGCCCGCATCTGCTGAATGAACCCCTCGCGGCTCGACGGCCGCGTGGGGTCGCCGTAGTACGACAGCTCGACGACCCTCCGCTTTTGCCCGCTCCCGCAGACCGCGTGCCACAGGCGGAGATCGAAGGCCGAGACGTCACCCGCCCGGGAGCACAGCGCGACCGCGGGGAGCCTATCGGCAGCCATGCCGAAGGCGTCCTCAAGGCGTTCGCCCGCGCCGGGGACCAGGGCCGTGCGCAGCGGATCCCGGTGCGAGCCGGGGACGACGCGCAGCGCCCCGGAGCGGCCGTCCACCGGGTCCAGATTGATGTAGAGCTTCAGCGCTTCGTAATCCAGGCTGAGGTTGTCGGAGTGCCACTGGGTGTCCTCGGACCGCCAGTAAGCGGAGGCCTGGACGCAGATCACCGGCCCCCCCAGCAGCCGCTCGGCCAGGGCGAGGGCGCGCTCGCTCAGCGCCAGGCCCGCGATGTTCGGGGTGCGCTCCCCCATGCACGAGGCGACCCAGGCCGGCGGGCGGCCCGCGAGGTTGAACGGCAGCCGCCCGGAGCTGGGGCTCAGAGCGCGCTCGTACTCCTCGACCAGTGTGCCGAACGCGGCGCCATCGATGCAGCGCTCCAGTTGGACGAAGCCGAACGTCCGGAAGTGGTTCACCTGCCCTTCGGTCGGCGAGGAGTCGATCAATAGACCTCCTTCGACGGGCGAGGATATCCCCCGTCGCGGCG
>DASUNJ010000448.1:0-15411 GCA_036277235.1 Thermoanaerobaculia bacterium
GCCGCGGTACCCTCGCCAGCGCACCTCTGGTGGGTGGCGCGCCGCACGAGATGCTCGGCGGAGTTCATCAAGCGGATTGGGCCCCGGACGGCTCCAGCCTGGCCGTTGTGCGCCTGGATCCCCTGAGTAAGGACACCCGGCTCGAATATCCCATAGGCCGGACGCTTCAGAGGTCCGTCAGCTACATCATGGAGCCGCGCGTCTCTCCCGCGGGTGACCGCGTCGCGGTCTTCGAGTCATTGTTCCATGCAACCAAATACCAGTTGGCGGTTTTCGATCGCGCCGGCCGGAGAGAGCTATCCCTGCCGCTGGAAGGACTCCCGTTCGGACTCGCCTGGCATCCTGCGGGCGAGGAGATCTGGTTCAGCCTGATAGGAGCCGATGGCAGCAGTCTCCTGGCCGTCCGGCTCGACGGCAAGAAACGGCTCGTCTATCGCACCGTCGGCTCGATCCAGCTATACGACATTTCACCCAACGGCAAAGTGCTCCTGGGCGACCACCTGCCATGGCACGGGATTGCGGGCCGAGGCCCGGGCCAGACCCGGGAGCGCGATATCTCGTGGCTTCAGCTCCCCATCGTCAGAGACCTGTCGGCGGATGGGAGGATGCTGCTCTTCGACGAGGTGGGGGGAAGCGCCGGCCGAGGCCGCGGCATCTACCTGCGGCCACTGGATGGCTCCCCACCCATGCACGTGGGCCAAGGCACCGCCCGGCTGCTCTCACCGGACGGAAAGTGGGTCCTCTCGCGGAATGCGGACGAGCTGACTCTCTTGCCGACCGGGGTTGGAAACCCGCGGCCGCTCCCGAAAACGCTGCTCGACACGACCGGCGCGTGCTCGTGGTTTCCCGACGGGCAGCGTCTCCTCCTCTCTGGACGCGCACCCGGCGAACGCGCGCACCGACTTTACGTCCAGGACGTGGCGGGCGGGCCGCCGCGCGCCGTCACACCTCCCGGCGTCGGCTTTATCGGCAGCATCTTCTCGGTACGCCCCCTCTCTTCCGATGGCCGCCAGGTCGTGGCACTGGCTCCGGACGGCAACCTCTGGCTCTACTCGTTGACCGGGGACAAGCCGCGCGCCGTGGCCGGATTCGCACCCGGTGACGCAGTTCTCCGCTGGAGCGCAGACGGGAAATCGCTTTTCATCTGGCGGCGCGATCCCGGCGCTCCCGTGCGGGTATTCCGGCTCGACCTGACGAACGGCAACAAGGAGCCCTGGCTCGAGACCCGTCCTCCCGACCCGACAGGGATCTATACTTACGTATCCTTCATGCTGACGCCGGACGGAAAATCCTACGCCTACACCTATGGCCGGGTGCTCTCGCAACTCTATCTGGTCGAGGGCCTGCGCTAGCTAAAACTCGTCCAATCCGCCGCAGTACGTCCCCGCCGGGTTGTGGTACGTCTTCACCTTCCCGGTCTTCGTGTCGGTCACCTCCAGCGTGTACTCCAGGTTGCTCATCGCCCCCCAGATCACCAGGATGCGGCCGCCTCCCACGTCCAGCACCTTGACCAGCAGCTCGGTGTTCGACGGATCGGTGAAGGCGAAGCTTCCGGTCACTCCGGAGAGAGCCTTGGGCTTGCCGGTCCCGGAGGCGCCGTTGAACTGGTTGCGCCAGGCCACCTTCGCGCGGAACCGGTTGCTCAGCAGGCAGAGGCCGTCCTTGCCCTTGACGCAGGCGCCCTTCTTCTTCGCTGCCTCGTAGACAGGGACCAAGGCGTCCTCATCGGAGATCCCCTCCCCCGTCCGGGAGATCCTGGTGGGGTCCGCCCCCAGCCAGACTGCCGATTCGCTATGGCCGTGGCCGTCCGAGGCTCCGAGCTCGGCGATGCCGCCGCAGTTGTTCGGGCCGTTGGCAAAGAGGCTCACCTTGCCGGTCTCCGTGTCCGTCACCCGGAGCGAGAAGCCCAGGTTCGTGAGCTGGCCGTAGTAGAGCTGCCAGTGCGAGCCGTCGTCCAGGATCTTCACCATCAACTCCAGGTTGGACGGGTCCCCGAAGCTGAAGAAGCCGCCGTTGACGACCTTCGCCCGTCCCGAGGAGCCGTCGAACTGGTTGTCCCAGTCCACCTCGACCGTGAAGCGCTTGTCCGCCAGGCAGAGGGTCTGATCGCCGGCCTTGCACGGCCCCGTCGGTGCCGCCACGTCGCTCCGCCGGAGCACGAAGAGCCCCTGCTCCATGCCGGGAACGAGGATGATCCCGCTCCGGAAGAAGGGGTAGGCTCCCCACGCGCCGCTGAAGAAGGGCTCGTCGTCCGCCGGCACCACGTCGAAATAGCCAAATTCCTCCAACTGCCCCTGTGCCACATTGGCGACGCTCAGGATGCGCAGCCCCGCGCGGTAGTTCCCCTGGTAGACGAAGCCCTCGTGAACGTACTGGTCATGGTCGATTGCGCGGGTGGAATGGTTGTGGTTGGCGAAGTTCTTGGGATCGGTCAGGTCGCGCACGTCCCAGAGGTAGGTGCGGGTGTTGTGGCCGTTGCGGCCCTCGTCCCCCTCGTCGTCCATCAGGAAGTAGCGGTGGTCCTCGGTGAGCCACCCCTGGTGGCAGTAGGTGTTTCCGGTGTAGCCCTTGCGGGCGACCTCGCTCACCGAGCCTTTGTCGGTGACGTCGAGGATGGTCAGCGCGTTGACGTTGCTGGCAAAGCAGAGCTCGCGGCCGGCGAAGCGCGAGTCGGGTCCGCGGTAGGCCACGCACTGGATGTCATGGATGTAGGCGACGGCACCGTCGGTGTTCTTGGAGTAGCAGCCCACGAAGCGCGGACGGACGGGGTCGGCGCGCAGGTCCGCGATGTGGAGACCGCCGTTGCAGGTGTTGGAGCCCACCAGGTAGGCGAACCCGGTCGCCGTGTTGATGTCGAGGTTGTGGACCGTGTTCACCTCGGTGTAGACGTTGTCCGGGGTGAAGGTCTGCGGGGTGGTGACGCCGCGCAGCCGCTTGAGGTCGAAGATCTGCATGCCGTGGGCGCCGACCGCGTCGGCCACCACGTAGGCCCAGTCGCGATAGACGCGGACGTCGCGGTTGCTCGACGAGGCGGTCCGGGTGAGCATGAAGCCCAGGTACCGCGGCTGGGTCGGATCGGTGACGTCCACAAAGGAGGCGCCGTTGGAGACCACCATGAGGGCGTACTCCCGGCCGGTCTGCGGATCGGTCCAGCCCCAGATGTCGCTGCCCTGCGCGCCCGCAGCCCCCATCTGGTCCAGGGGGAGGAAGCTCAGCAGGTCGACGTTCTTGCAGGGAAAGGTGCCCGCGAAGCCGTTGACGCAGGGCGTGGCCGCCTGGGCCTCGGTCGGCGCCCCGGTGGGACCGCCGTTCCCTCCCGAATGATCGTCGTGCCGCTCCATCGGCGGCATGCCTGCGGCCGGACCGGCAAGCAGGGCTCCCATGACAAGACAGAACAGCAGAAAACCGTGCGACTCGGGGCGGAAGCTGCTCATCGGATCTCCTCCTCGAGCCCTCCTGGATTTCGAGCCTCCAGTTTAACGCCGAATTGCGCGCAGAAGGAGGCGGGCGGCGGCGCCAAGGACCTTCGGACGGATCGAAGGGGCTTCGGACCGCTCCGAGAAGCTTAGAACGGATCGAAGATCCTTGGATCGACCCGAAGCTTCTTAGATCGGATCCAAGCTCCTTAAATCCAGTCTAAGCCTCTTAGATCGGATCTAAGCCTCTTAAATCCGGCGCGAAGCTTCTTAGGACGGCCCCAAGCTTCTTGGATCCGATCCAAGCTTCTTAGATTGGATCTAAGCCCCTTAGATCGGGCCTAAGCTTCTTAGATCCGATTTAAGCCTCTTAAAATCGGCCCGGAGCTTCTTAGGCCGGATCCAAGCTCCTTAAATCCGGTCTAAGCCTCTTAGATCGAGTCTAAGCCCCTTAGGTCGGATCTAAGCCTCTTAAATCGGCCCGGCGGCCGATCGCCTGGCCCAACGGGCCGGCTGGCCGCCTGCTCGGACTGGCTCCCCTAGACCGCTTGTTTCTGTTATCCTCTGCAGGCTTAGCCGCACATCAGACTTCCGCACAAGCGCCAAGAGGAGGCCGGGAGATGGCGAAACCGAGGAGCCGTCGACTGATTCTCGGAATCATCCTACTACTCGCAATCCTTGTACCGTTGGCTGCCTTTGCCGAAAAGATCTGCCATAAGTACAACGATGGCTGTACGATCTGCGATTTCTACGGCCCAAACGGCGAGCATCAGGGCTCCATCGAATGGTGTCATTAGGTGTCTGACATGAGAAAGACGACATCCACATGGTTGACGTTGCTGGTGTGCGCTGGGCTGAGTGCTTTTGCCGTGACTGGCCAAGAATCGGAGAGGCGCGTTCGTGCCGAGCCGATAGCCCTCGACGCGACCCGGGACGGGGTTCAGTTCGTGAGCTCGGACCGGAACGGCAACGTGTTTCTCTTCCGGGGGGGAGAGAAACCTGCGGTCTATCCGATCTCTAAGGCGGGTGAGATCGGTAAACCCGAACACCTCCTTGCGGCGAACGAAGCGTTGGGATTCGTGCTCGATGCCGTTCTGAGCCCGGCCGGCGATCAGTGGCTGGTCCTCGCACAAGGAACGGTCCGGCTCTTCGTGAACGGCAAAGAGAAGCCGCTGCCACCCCTTTCCTGGCTACCCTGGACCGTGGGTTTCCTTCGTGGCACCCCGGTCGTGGGAGTGATGCCCAGACCCTTGCCCTCCGCAGTGCTTCATCTCCAGGATCTGGGAACGGTTCCGTGGTTTCTCACGCTTGACAACGACCGCTGGAGCCCGTTGGTTGAGCACTCCGGTTTCTCCGCGGAGGCGGCATGGAAGGATCGATCCAAGATGAATGAGTGGGTCGCCAAATACGCCTCAGCGGTCACGCCGGCCCGCGATGGGAAGCTGTGGGCAGCAAGCCAATACTCCTACCGTGTCCAGCGGCTGAGCCCCTCGGGAAGGAGCCTCCTGGAGCTCGGCGTCGGCGAAGGTACGGAGCAAGCTTCTCGCAAGTCTACGATGAGCGCTCAGGCTGCCGCCACCATACGGCAGGTGGAGGCTCAGGGGGGCAAAGCGCAGTTCCAGGGCTTTACGACGAAGGCGGTCATCGCGGATCTGGTCGAGGGACCCGACCGTGCCATCTACCTACTCGTCCATACCGCAGGCGAAGACTCTCTCGCGATCGATCGTTACGATCCTTCCCAAGACGTCCTGGAAAGGGTTCCCCTGTCTCTCCCAGGCTCCGGCCGTCTGACCCTGGCAGCCGGGAAAGACGGGCTCCATGTGGCTCCCTTCAGAGCGACGGAAGGGCTGTGGAAGATCTCCTGGACCGCGTTGGAATCCGCACCATGGAAGGCCGTCGAAGGGTTCAAGGTTCACTAGACCGCTTCGAAGCGGATGCGCCACTGCAGCCCGCTCAGCCTATCGCCAGACATGCCCCTGAGCTTCCCAGGACTCGAACAACCAGGTCCAGAACTCCCGGGTCTTGCCGAGGTAGCGCTCCAGGTGCGGCCAGAGCTCGCGGATCTCCCTGGGTGAAACGAAGCTGAACACGTCATCCGGCTTGGCTTGCCGCATCAACTTGCCGGTCAAGTAAGCTCGGGTCTCCGGTTCCGGGTTCCGGAGCCCCTCCCTGAATTCGTCGAGGGTCATGTCGCAATCCCACAGAAAATAGGGATGCCCTGTTCGTCGACCATTCGCTCGGAGGGGGTTGGGTTCAACATGCCTGGAGATTAGCAGACTCGCCGAGCGCACTGCCCTTGCAACCCCTTCCGCTACAATCGCCCGCATGACGGAACCGGTCCACATCGTCGGAGGCGGCCTTGCGGGGACGGAGTGCGCCTGGCAGCTCGCGGAGCGCGGGGTGCCGGTCGTGCTCCACGAGATGCGCCCCGTGCGGCCGACCCCGGCCCACAAGTCGGGCGATCTGGCCGAGCTGGTGTGCAGCAACTCTCTGCGCAGCGACGACCCGCTCCACGCCGCCGGGCTGCTCAAGCGGGAGATGGAGGCCTTCGGCTCGCTCGTCATCGGCTCGGCCCGGGCCGCGGCCGTGCCGGCCGGGAGCGCGCTCGCCGTGGACCGCGACCGCTTCGCCGAGCGGGTCACGGCCGCCATCGCCTCCCACCCGCGGATCGAGCTGCGGCGCGAGGAGGTCACGGCGCTCCCCCAGGGGGAAGTGATCCTCGCCACCGGCCCGCTGACTTCCGAGGCCATGTCCGGAGTCCTGCAAAATCTCCTCGGGAGCGACTACCTCTACTTCTACGACGCCATCGCCCCGATCGTGGAGGCGGACAGCCTCGACATGTCCAAGCTGTTCTGGCAGTCGCGCTACGGCAAGGGAGAGGGGGAGGACTACCTGAACGCTCCCATGGACGGCCACCAGTATCTGGCTTTCCACCAGGCGGTCTCCGAGGCCGAGGTCGTGGCCCCGCACGAGTTCGAGAAGGCCGTGTTCTTCGAAGGGTGCCTGCCCATCGAGGAGCTGGCCCGCCGCGGCCTGGACACGCTCCGCTACGGTCCCATGAAGCCGGTGGGGCTCACGGCTCCGGACGGCCGGCGGCCCTGGGCGGTCGTCCAGCTCCGGCAGGAGAACCTGGCCAAGAGCCAGCTCAACATGGTCGGCTTCCAGTCGCGGATGAAGTGGGGCGAGCAGGAGCGGGTCCTCCGGATGATCCCGGGGCTGGAGAGCGCCAGATTCGTGCGCTTCGGCCAGATCCATCGCAATACGTTCATCAACGCCCCGATCCACCTGGATAAGCTGTACCGGGTGAAAGCCGAGCCGCGGGTGCGCCTGGCCGGGCAAATCACCGGGGTCGAGGGGTATCTCGAATCCGCGGCGACCGGGCTCGCCATCGGCCTCTATCTGTCCCTCGAACGGCAGGGGCGGACGCCCGAGCCCTTCCCGCCCACCACGGCGCTGGGAGCGCTGGCGCGCCATCTCACCGAGTCCGATCCCAAACACTTCCAGCCGGCCAACATCAACTACGGCCTGTTCGCCGAGCTGGAGGGCAGGGTGCGCAAGGCCGACCGCCGGGGCGCCATGGCCGAGAGGGCTGCGGCCGAGCTGGGGCGGTGGGCGGAGCGGAACCGGACCCCTCACCCCCTGGCCCCCTCTCCCATCCCCTCCCCTCCACCGGGAGAGGGGGAACGCATGCCGGCCTCAGAAACGTCCCCCCTCTCCCGGGAGGGTGGGAGTGCGGTGGGAGAGGGGGCCAGGGGGTGAGGGGCTTGATCCACCGCTACCTCGAACACCTGGAAGGCGAGCGCAACGTCTCCCCGGAGACCCTGCGCGCCTACGAGCGCGACCTTCTCCGTTTCCACCGCTTCGTCGCGCACGACTTCCTGGGCACCGAGCCCTCGCCGAAGGACGTGGACGCCCTGGCCGTACGCTCCTTCCTCGCCGCCATGACGCGCGAGGGGCTGGCCAAGCGCAGCCAGGGACGGGCACTCGCCGCGGTCCGCAGCATGTTCCGGTTCGCCTGCCGCGAGGGCACCCTGGCGGCCAACCCGGCGCAGGGAGTGAGGACCCCGAAGGTTCCCAAGACTCTCCCCCGCCATCTGCGGCCGGGCGAGGTCGAGAACCTCATGGAGGCTCCGGACATGGCCGGCGACAAGCCGCTCGCCCATCGCGACCGGGCCATCCTGGAGCTGCTCTACGCCGCGGGCCTGCGGGTGAGCGAGCTGGTCGGCCTCGACTGGAAGGACATCGACCTCTCCGCCCGCGTGCTGCGGGTGACCGGCAAGGGGAGGAAGGAGCGCATGGTCCCCTTCGGCCGGCCCGCCGGCGATGCCCTGCGCCGCTGGCTGGAGGAGTGGGAAGCGATCCGCGCCAAGGGGGGGGTTGTCCGGGGGGGTGGGAGTGAGGACGAGGACCCGGTCTTCCTCAATCACCTCGGCGGCCGGCTGACCGACCGCTCCATCCGCAACATCCTCGACAAGTGGGTGGAGAGCGCCGCGGTCGCCAAGGGCGTCCACCCCCATACCCTGCGCCATACGTTCGCCACCCACCTGCTGGAAAACGGCGCCGACCTGCGCACCATCCAGGAGCTGCTCGGCCACGCCTCGCTCTCGACCACCCAGAAGTACACCCACCTGGAGGTCGAGCGGCTGCTCTCGGTCTACCGCGATTCCCATCCGCGGGCCCGGCGCGAGGAATGAGCGCACGGCGCTTCCCCTGCACTCCCGGAGGCTCGGTCCTCCGCGGGCGGCTCCGGCTGCGGTGGCTGCTGGTCGGGCTGGCGATCCTGATGATCGTCGTGGCGGTGCTCGCCCTGCTGGTCGCGGGCATCCCCTGGACCGCCTGGCGGATGAGCGGCGATCTCGACGTCCTATGGCTGGATGTCGGCAACGGCCATTTGACGATCCAGATGCGTCGGCGGCGGGAGCGCTTCCCCTTGGGAGGGGCCGAGGCCCGCCGTCTGACTCCCGGAGAGATCGGGCACCTGGAGCGGCTGGCCACGAGCGGCAGCGTCACGGCCGGCACCGGCGGCTTCGATTCCCAGCTCCTCGGGGAGCTCGACCTCTACGCCAGCAACTTCGCCAACGCCGTGCTCGTAGACCTGGGAGAGAGACGCCTCGTTGTCACTCCGGACAACCCGGAAGGGCTTCTCGAAGCCCTCGGGAGCGGCTTGCTATAGAATGCCCGACCCATGAAGGCGACCTTTCAATCGACCACGGTCCTCCTGGTGAAACGCGAGGGCAAAGTGTGCATGGCGAGCGACGGCCAGGTGACCATGGGCCAGAGCACGGTGATGAAGAGCGGCGCGCGCAAGGTGCGGCGCGCCGGCAAGGGCAAGGTGCTGGTGGGCTTCGCCGGGGGAGGCGCCGACGCCCTGGCGCTGTTCACCCGGCTGGAAGCGAAGCTCGAGGAGTTCGGCGGCAACGTGGAGCGGGCGGTGGTCGAGCTGGCCAAGGACTGGCGCACCGAGCGCACCCTGCGGCAGCTCCAGGCCATGATCATCGTGGCCGACAAGGAAAAGAGCTTCCTGGTCTCCGGCGTGGGCGAGCTCATCCAGCCCGACGAGGAGGACGGCATCCTGTCGATCGGCTCCGGGTCCAACTTCGCCCTGGCTGCTGCCCGCGCCCTGATGCGGAACACCTCCATGACCGCCGAAGAGATCGTCCGCGCCGCGATGAAGATCGCCGCCGAGATCTGCATCTTCACGAACGACCGACTGACGATAGAGGAACTCTGAGTCGATGACCACCCATACCAGCGAGGCTCCGACGGGGGTCGTCCTCGAGAACATGACGCCACGGCAGATCGTCGTGGAGCTCGACAAGTACGTCGTCGGCCAGAAGCAGGCCAAGCGGGCGGTCGCGATCGCCCTGCGCAACCGCTGGCGCCGCCAGCAGCTGCCCGCCGAGCTGGCCGAGGACATCGCTCCCAAGAACATCCTGATGATCGGCTCGACGGGCGTCGGCAAGACCGAGATCGCCCGCCGCCTGGCGCGTCTTGCCAAAGCTCCGTTCCTGAAGGTCGAGGCCAGCAAGTTCACCGAGGTGGGCTATGTCGGGCGCGACGTCGAGTCCATGGTGCGCGATCTCGTCGAAATCGCGGTCACCATGGTCAAGGAGGAGAAGCGCGAGTCCGTGCGCGAGGCCGCGGCCATGCGCGCCGAGGACCGCCTGCTGCAGCTCCTCGTGCCGCCGCGGCCGGTCAGCAGCTACCTGCGCAACCAGGAGCACGAGGACGAGGAGGACGACCTCGCCGCCACCCGCGAGAAGTTCCGCGACAAGCTGCGCGCGGGCTCCCTCGACCACCGCCGCGTCGAGATCGAGGTGGACGAGTCGTCCTATCCCAGCCTGGAGATGTTCACCCCCCAGGGGGTCGAGGAGGTCGGCCTCAACATCAAGGACATGCTCCCCGGCCTCTTCGGCCGCAAGAAGAAGCAGCAGGTCACCGTGGCCGAGGCGCGGGAGATCCTGATGCAGCAGGAGGCCGAGAAGCTGATCGACCGCGCCCAGGTCGCCCGCGAGGCGCGCGAGCGGGTCGAGCAGGGCGGCATGATCTTCCTCGACGAGATCGACAAGATCGCCGGCCGCGAAGGCAGCCGCGGACCCGACGTCTCCCGCGAGGGCGTGCAGCGCGACCTGCTGCCCATCGTCGAAGGCACCAACGTGTCGACCAAGTACGGGATGGTCAAGACCGACCACATCCTGTTCGTGGCGGCCGGCGCGTTCCATGTCAGCAAGCCGTCGGACCTGATCCCGGAGCTGCAGGGGCGCTTCCCCATCCGGGTCGAGCTCGACTCGCTGACCGAGCAGGACTTCGTGCGCATCCTGACCGAGCCCGAAACCGCGTTGACCAAGCAGTACTCGGCCCTGCTGTCCACCGAGGGGGTAACGCTGGAGTTCACGACCGACGCCGTCGCCGAGATCGCCCGCCTGGCGGTGGAGGTCAATGCGGCCACCGAGAACATCGGCGCCCGCCGGCTCTCCACCCTCATGGAGCGGTTGCTCGACGAGGTCTCCTACGACGCGCCGGACATGGCCGGGGTCTCGGTCAAGGTGGACGGCGAGTACGTCCGCCGCGTCCTTTCCGAAATCGTTCAGAACCAGGACCTCTCACGCTATGTCCTATAGATCCGGCAGGCGCATCTCTCTCGGAGTCGTCTGTCTTTTCCTCGTTGCCTGCGGCAACCAGGGGGATCCCGCGCCGCCGCTGCGCTCCGTGCCGGCTGCGACGTCGGACCTCAAGGTCAGACAGCAGGGCAACCGCCTGTTGCTGGATTTCACCTTCCCGCAGACCACTCCGGCCGGCATCGCCCTCGGCGGGATCACCTCGATCGAGGTCTGGGAGGCCGTCCAGCCCGCCCCGAGGGAGGGCAAGCCCGCGCCGATCGACCCGCGGGCCTTCCAGGCCGCCGCGACCCAGAAGCTCACGCTCGGACAGCAGGACGTGGGGCCGGCCACCTTCGGCAACCGGATCCTGATCCCGCTGCCGCTGCCGGAGCCTGCGCCGGCCACGCCGGAAGCTCGCTTCTATGCGGTGCGCACCACCGGCCCCACGGGCGACCGCTCGGAATTCTCGAATCAGGTCGCCATCGTGCCAGGGACTCCGCCGGCCGCTCCCGAGCGGCTGTCGGTGACCGCCCGGCCGGACGGCGTGCTCGTCGAGTGGTCGGGCACCGAGGGGGCCGCCAACTACAACGTCTACCGCCGCGGCGCCGACGAGCGCTCGCTCGGGCAGCCGATCCATTCCGCCGGCCCGCAGGAGCGGAGCTGGCTGGACAACACCGCGCGCATGGGGCAGAGCTACATCTACGGCGTCACCGCAGTTCTCTCTCCTCTGGGGGGCCAGGACCCGCTCGTGGAGAGCACGTTGGCCTCGGAGCAGGAGGTCCGCTATCAAGACCGCTTCCCGCCGCCGCCTCCTCTCGAGCTGGTGGCTCTCGCGGAGGGAGGCAGGGTGCGGCTCGTCTGGCGCGCCACCGAGGCGGAGGACCTGGCCGGCTACTACGTCTACCGCCGCGGCGCCGAAGGGGACTTCGAGCGCATCACTCCGCAGGCGCTCCAGGCAACCGAGCTCGTGGACCCCGGCGTATCGCCCGGCCAGACGTACAGCTACCGGGTGACCGCGGTGGACCAGCTCGGCAACGAGAGCGGTCCCGGCGCCGAGGTGCGCGCCTCCGTACCCCCATGACCGAGTTCTTCAAGGTCTCGGGCAGCGGCAACGACTTCCTCGCTCTCGTCGAAGAAGACATTCCGTCTCCCGAGGCCATCCAGGCCTGGTGCCGCCGCGGCGTCTCCCTCGGGGCGGACGGCCTCTTCGTCCTGCGCCGCTCCCCGGATGATGTGGTCATGGACTACTTCAACTCGGACGGCTATCTCGCGGACCTCTGCCTGAACGGCACCCGCTGCGCCGCCCAGCTCGCCTTCCACCTGGGGTGGGCCGAAGAGGCTGTGGTCATCCGTACCGGCGCCGGGACGGTCACGGCCCGGAGCGGGGACGGTACGCGGGTGACCCTGGAGCTGGCGGCGCCCGAGATACCCCGGGAGCTCGTCCTCGACGTCGACGGCATCCGATGTGCAGGGTACGGCGTGCGGGTTGGAGTGCCTCATTTCGTCCTCCCCTGGCCGGAGAGCCTGGACCGGTCTCCGGTCGACTCCCTGGGAAGGCAGATCCGGCACCATCCCCTTTTTCCAGAGGGAGCCAACGTCAACTTCGTGCGCTACCCCGACGGGCACAGGATGGAGATCCGGACCTTCGAGCGCGGGGTCGAGGCCGAGACGCTCTCCTGCGGGAGCGGCATCCTGGCCGGGGCGGCGGTCGGCCTGCACATCGGCAGGTCGGCGCTGCCCCTGCGCGTGTCCGTGCAGGGCGGCTTCGAGCTGGAGGTGGACACCGCCGCGGAGCATTGGCTCCTGAGCGGAGACGCACGTGTGGTAGCACAGGGTACCCTCCTCGACGGAGCGGCGGTCAGCCCGCCGCCCCCGGCCTGGAGCTGAGACGGCCGTTCCGCTCAAATCGCAGAGGGAGGAGAGGAAGTGGAGCCAATCAAGATTGCCGCCATCGTGCCCGCTTACAACGAGGCCGAGACCCTAGCCGAAGTCCTGAAGGTGCTCCAGGCCACCCCCCTCATCCACGAGGTGCTGGTGGTCTCGGACGGCTCGACCGACGACACCGTCGAGATCGCCCGCGCGCACGGGCTGCGCACCATCCACCTGCGCCAGAACCAGGGCAAGGGAATGGCCATGGCCGTGGGCGTCGCTCACACCGACGCCGAGATCCTGACCTTCGTGGACGGCGACATCCTGAACCTGACCGCGGACCAGCTCACGCAGCTCATCGAGCCGGTGCTCTCCGGGCGCTCGGACATGAACGTCGGCGTGCGCGACCGGGGTCCGGCCCTCAACGAATACCAGCGCCGTCACGGGCCGCTGCTCTCCGGCATCCGCTGCCTGCGGCGGGAAATCTTCGAAGCCGTGCCCGAGAGCCACCTCGAAGGGTTCGCCGTCGAGACCGGGCTCAACTGGGCCTGCGGCGAGCTCGGGATGCGGATCACCACGACCGTCCTGCACAACCTCAAGCACCTGGTCAAGGAGAAGAAGCGCGGTCTCGTCAGCGGCTTCCGCGCCCGCATGCGGATGTTCGCCGCCGTGTTCGGCGCCTACACGGTCCTGCGCGTCACGCGACCCACGCTGCGCCAGGTGGTCCCGCGCGGACAGGTGCTCCAGCCCGAGCTCGAGTACATCAACTTCTAAGAGGAAGAGAAAAAAAGAGGGGCTGTTCAGCCAGGAGGTCTGCCCAAACAGCCCGGAGGGAGCTAGAGTCTTGAAAGCCTGCGGCGCACAAGGCACCGCGACTGTTTTCTCGCGACCGTTTTCTCGGTAACCGTGTTAGTCCAATAGTACCACTACTAGGATCGTCTGTCGAGCCCCGTCCCAGGTTGCCCGGCCATAGGAGCCGTACTACTATGAGTGCGGCGTATGGCTGAAAACAAGACACCTTCCCCTTTCATTCGCGAGCTGAAGGACGACACGCCGGTCGAGCTGTCCTCTCACGACCGCATCCTGCTGTCGGCGCGGTCGCTGTTTTCCTCCCAGGGATACGAGAACGCCACCACGTCGGCGATCGCCCGCATGGCGGGAACGAGCGAGTCGCAGCTCATCAAGCACTTCAGCAGCAAGGAGGGGCTCCTCGCGGCGATCTTCGACCAGTCCTGGCAGCGCTTCTCCAAGGCTCTGGGGCAGGCGCTGCCGAAGTGCGAGACGCCGTACGACAAGCTGCGCGCCCTGATCGAGCTGATCCTCGACGCCATGGAGAAGGACATGGACCTGGGGACGCTGATGCTCCTGGAGGGGCGCCGCATCCGCAAGCACGGGGCCATGGTGGTGGCGACCGACGGCTTCCTGCAGATGGTGGCGACGCTCGACCGGCTCCTCACGGAGATGCGCGACAGCGGCCAGCTCCGGCCCGACCTCAACGTGCAGGCGGTGCGCTCGGCCCTGATCGGCGCCTATGAGGGGCTGTTGCGCGACCGGATCCTCGCCCAGCGTGGAAATTACCCGGCCGAATACAGTCCCGAAGACCTCAGGAAGGTGCTCCGGGTGGTCCTGGACTGCTTCGGGCCGGGCAACTAGCCGTATCATTCCCCCATGTTGTCGCTCAGTCTGCTGTTGCTTCTCCAGGTCCAGATCCAGCCGTCCTCCCAGGAAATCCGGCCCGTCCGCGTCGCCGCGACCACGTTCGGCAAACCGGCGGAGATCGAAGTCCGCGACCTCTCCCGCGAGGCGGCCCGGGCCGCCATCCAGTCCGCCTTCGACGAAATCGCCGAGATCGAGCGCCTCACCCAGCCCGGCGCCCTGAACGCCGGGGCAGGGCAGGGTCCGCAGGCGCTCGACCCGCGGCTCATGCCGCTCCTGGTCCGCGCCCAGGAGTTCTGCTTCTGGTCGGAAGGGGCCCACGGTCCCCAGGGGCGGGACCTCTATGAGGCCTGGGGATTGCGCGGTGCCGGTCCCACTGGGCCGCCGGATTCCGAGCGCCTGGAGCGCGCCAAGGTGGCCGCCCGCTGCGACACGCTCCGGCTGGACCCCGCCAAGGGCACGGCTGAGCTCGCCACCGGAGCGCAGCTCGACCTCGGCGGCTTCGCCGAGGGGTACGCGGTCGACCGGGCGGTCGAGGTTCTGCGCCAGAAGGGTGTGGGCAACGGCTTCGTGCAGATCGGAGCGGTGCAGCGGGCGTTCGGCGGGGGCGCGGACGGGCGCGGTTGGAAGGTCCTGCTCCCGCATTATCCGGGTATGGACCGGGCGGAGGGTCTTTTCCTGCTGCGCGACCGGGCCACAGCCGTCCTGTCGATCGAGGACAACCCGATGAAGATCGCGGACCAGGCCCTCCTCCCCTACGTCCATCAGCGCACGGGGCTACCGGCGCAGGGGGTGGTGGGCGTGGCCGCTGTGACCGACCTGGCGGTCGATGCCCAGGCCCTGGCCATCGCCATGGCCCTCACCGGGCCGCGCGAAGGGCAGCTCCGCTTGGGATCGCTGCGCCCGAACCCGTCGGTGCTCTGGTTCCTCGGCAACGGCTCCGGAGCGCCGCTCCAGGTGGACCACCGCTGGGGCGAGATCATCGCGGCGTCGCGATAGCCGGATCGGGGACGCCGCAGCAGGTCCCTCCGGGCAGGATCGGACAGGGCTGTCAACGAGGCTCCGCGCGGCCTGATCAAGATCGCCGAATCCGGGGTGGGTGGTGGCGGTGGGAGGGGGCGGGTTCAGTCTTCATTGGGGCCGGGGGTTCGGCCCTACTCCCCGCAGGCATCAGATCTTGAAGGCTCGAAGGATCTTCGATCCCGGTAAGCATGGCCTCCACGATCATCGAGCCGTCAGGTCCCAAACTCTCGCAGAGCGCGTCTCCGTCGCGCTCGCCGGCCAGAATGCGGTCGAGGGCTTCCGCAACACGGCTCCAATTACCTCCCGCTTTGCGCATAGCAACCTGGTGCTGCGAGACCACCTCCCGT
>DASUNJ010000449.1:0-9384 GCA_036277235.1 Thermoanaerobaculia bacterium
CCCCCTGACCTTCACACGCTGGGAGTACACCTTCAACCCCTCTGGGCCGCAGTGCAGGAAGGCGGATGTCCGCTTCGGCGGGTTCCAGCTGGTCTTCAACGAGTGCAGCGACGGTCACTCGCGCGTCTGCTGGCTGATGCAGTAGCGAACCCCGGAAAGGACCAAAAGGACATCAAGGACCGTCCTTGGTGTCTTTGAGGTCCTTGGTGTCCTTTCCGGGTGCCTAGCCCCCCGGGATCGCCATCGTCCCCTCCGAGACCAGCACCGAGCTGCCTCCGACGCGGACGGCGGTGATCTCGCCTCCCTGCTTGTCCACTTCGAGGTGGAGGAGGCTGGGACGGCCCATTTCGAAGCCCTGTTCGACGATCCAGGCGAGGGTACCGTCGGACTCCGGGGCGCGGATCCCCAGGTAGCCTCCGAGGGCGGAGACCGCGGCGCCCGTGGCCGGGTCTTCCCCGATGCCGAGCTCGGCCGCGAACATGCGCGCCCGGATGTGCGAGCCGGGAAGCTCGGGCTCGCGGCAGAACAGGAAGACCTCCCGCGCCCAGCCCCCGAGCAGGACCTCTTCCCAGATGTCGATCCTCAGACGCGCGCGGCGCAGCGCGTCCCGGCTGCGGAGTGGGATGAAGAGGAACGGGCCGCCGCAGGAGAAACCTTGAGGGTAGTCCTCCCCCTGGCTCAGCACGTCGTCCGGAGCGAGAGAGAGCATCTCGGCCAGCTCGGCCGCATCGGGTGGCGTCGGGCCTTGCTCGGGGAGCTTCGCCGCCGAGAGCTGCGTGAAGACCGGACGGCCTCCCTCGCAGCGGATCAGGACGGGGACCGGGCCGACCTCCTCTTCGAAGACGATCCGCGTTTCGTCTCCGGTGAGCGGGATCTCCCCCAGGGCGGCGAGCACGTAGGCCGCGCCCACAGTGGGATGGCCCGCGAAGGGAAGCTCGGCCTTCGGCGTGAAGATCCGCAGGCAGCGGGTGTTCTGCGGCTCGTCCGGCGGCAGGACGAAGACCGTCTCCGAGAGGTTGAGCTCGCGGGCGATCCGCTGCATGAGGTTGTCGGACAGCCCGCGGGCATCCGGGAAGACCGCCAGGGGATTTCCCTCCAGCGGCCGGCTCGTGAACACGTCGGCGGTGATGAATCGGCAGCGCATGGCGCTACCCGGCCTTCACCTTGCGCGGACCCGCGGACCTCACGTCCTCGCTCACCTGGTCCTCGTACTTCTCGAAGTTGTCCGCGAACATGTCGGCGAGCTGGGTGGCCTTGGCGTCGTAGTCGGCGGGGTTCTTCCAGGTCTCGCGCGGGCGCAGCACCTGGTCGGGTACCCCTTCGATGCGCACGGGCACGGCCAGGCCGAAGTTGGGATCGTTCCAGGTCTCGACGCCGTCGAGCTCGCCCGAGAGGGCCGCGGTCACCATGCGGCGGGTGTAGCCGAGCTTGATGCGCTGGCCCACTCCGTACGGGCCGCACGTCCAGCCGGTGTTGAGCAGCCAGACCCTGGCTCCGTGCTGAGCGATCTTCTCGCCGAGCATGCCGGCATAGACGCTCGGATGGAGCGGCAGGAAGGGCGCGCCGAAACAGGTGCTGAACGTCACCTTGGGCTCCGTGACCCCTTTCTCCGTGCCCGCCACCTTGGCCGTGTATCCCGAGAGAAAGTGATACATCGCCTGCTCGGCCGTGAGCCGCGCGATCGGTGGCAGCACTCCGAACGCGTCGCAGGTCAGAAAGACGATGTTTCTCGGATGGCCGGCCGTGCCGCCCAGGTCCACGTTGCGGAGCTGGGTGAGCGGATAGCTGGCGCGGGTGTTCTCGGTCAGGCTGTCGGAGTCGAGATCGAGATGGCGGGTCTCGGGATCGCAGACCACATTTTCCAGGATCGTGCCGAAGGTCCGTGTCGTCTGGTAGATCTCGGGCTCGCCGTGCGCGCTCAGGCGGATCACCTTGGCGTAGCAGCCGCCCTCGATGTTGAACACGCCATCCTCGCTCCAGCCGTGCTCGTCGTCGCCGATCAGCGTGCGAGCCGGATCGGACGACAGCGTGGTCTTGCCCGTGCCCGAGAGGCCGAAGAAGAGGGCCGTGTCGTCCTTGGTCGCGCCGTAGTTGGCGCTGCAGTGCATCGAGAGCACTCCCATCTTGGGGAGGTAGTAATTCATCACGCTGAAGATCGACTTCTTGATCTCGCCGGCGTACTGGGTGCCGCCGATCAGGACCATCCGCCGCGCCAGGTCGAGCAGGATGAACGTGGCGCTGCGGGTGCCGTCGCGGCCCGGATCGGCCTGGAGCGAGGCGACGTTCCAGACCACGAACTTGGGCTCGAACGCGGCGAGCTTCCGGGGGTCTTCCTCGCGCACGAACATGTTGCGCGCGAACAGGCTGTGCCAGGCGTTCTCGGTGATGACGCGGACGGGCAGGCGATGGCGGGGATCGGCGCCGGACGCGCCGGCATAGCCGTCGAAGACGAAGAGGTCCTTGCCGCGGACGTGCTCCCGGGCGCGGGCGAGCAGGCCGTCGAGCTTCTCGCGTTCGAACCGGCGGTTGACGTCGCCCCACCAGATGTCGCCTTCGATCGACGGATCGGCCACCATGAACTTGTCGTTGGGGGAGCGGCCGGTGTGCGGGCCGGTGAGGCAGACGATCGGCCCTTCGGCCGCGGTCACGCCCTCGCCGCGCTGGATGGCCATCTCGTACAGCCGGGCAGGCGGAAGGTTCCAGTACACCGTGCCGGCATCCGCGATGCCGTGGCTCTCGATCCCGTGGCTGCTCTGGTAGGGCCCTTCGTTTCGCATTCCGTCACCTCAAAGAAGTTATCGCGCCTGGCTCAGCCAATCCACCAGGAGCCTCGACATCGCCTTCATGCCGACCGCGACCGCGCTGTCGTCGGCGCGGAAGGTCGGAGTGTGCAGGCCGCCGGACGTGGTCCCCGGGGCGACGACGCCCAGCCGGAAGTAGAACCCGGGGATCTGGTTCGCAAAATAGGCGAAGTCCTCGCCGCCCATGGAGGGCTCGACGACCTTGACGTTGCCGGCCCCCACCGACCGCCCCAGGAACGCGGCGGAGGTCTGGGAAAGCGCCGTGTCGTTGACCGTGGCCGGCGCGTTCTTCCTGTACTCCAGCTCGAACGAGCCGCCGCCGGCGCGGGTGATCCCATCCAGGATCTCGCGCATGCGGCGCTCGACCTCGGCGCGCACCTCTTCGTTATAAGTGCGCACGGTGCCCTCTAGGTGGACTTCGCCGGGAATGATGTTGAAGCGCTCGCCGCCGCGGAAGATACCGACGGTGATCACGCTCGGCTCCAGCGGCGGGAGGTTGCGCGAGCGGATCGTCTGGAGAGCCAGCACCGCCTGCGACGCCATGACGATCGGGTCGACGCTCAGGTGCGGCCAGGCCCCATGGGCCTGCTTGCCCTTGACCTTGGCCACGAACTGGTCCACCGCGGCCATGGTCGGACCCGGGTTGTACCCCACCTGCCCGACCTGGAGGTCCGGGAAGGAGTGCAGGGCGAAGATCGCCCCGGGCTTGACGTCGCGGAACACGCCTTCCTTGAGCATCAGGTCGGCCCCGCCCTCCTCTCCCGGCGGCGGGCCTTCCTCGGCGGGCTGGAAGACGAAGACGACCGTCCCGGGGATGTCGGCCTGGAGGGACTTGAGCACCGTGGCCACGCCGAGCTGCACCGAGGTGTGGATGTCGTGCCCGCAGGCGTGGGCCACTCCGATTTCCTGGCCGAGGAAGGTGTCGCGCTTGGTGGAGCGGAAGGGGAGGTCGGTCTGCTCGGTGACCGGGAGGGCGTCCATGTCGGCGCGGACGGCCACGACCGGGCCGGGCTTGCCCCCCTTGAGGATGCCGACGACGCCGGTCTTGGCGATCCCGGTCCGGACTTCCAGGCCGAGCTTCTTCAGGTAGTCGGCGACCAGGGCGGCCGTCTTGGTCTCGCGATTGCTCAGCTCGGGGTTCTGGTGCAACTGGTGGCGGATCTCGACGATTTCCGGGGCGGTCCGCTGGACGGCCTGATCGATACGCGCGGAGAGATCCTGAGCCCGGCCCGGAAGGGGGGAGAGGACGAGAAAGGCGAGCGCCGCCGACGCGCAGCGGAAAGACATGGTTCCTGACCTCCGAGTCCGATGCTGAGGGTTCCCCGGAAGCGGAGAACTGGGGGAGCATACACTGGCGTAGAATCGCCTGCCAGCGGCAAGCCCGCGCAAAGCCCGTCCTATACCTTTTGGTCAATCTCGAAGGAGACGCGTTGAACGTCGAGAATCGGAAGATCCTTGTTCTGGGAGGGGGCGGCATGGTCGGCCTGGCCATGTGCCGGGAGCTGCTGGAGCGGCGGCCGCGCGAGATCCAGATCCACAGCCTCACCCTGGCGGAGTCGGAGGACGCCTGCCGCGAGCTCGCCTCCCTGGCCCGGAACACGATCCTCACCCCCTCGGCCGGAGACATCTTCGGGCTGGTCCACGGAGGCACCCGGCGGGAGAAGATCCGCGCCCAGCTCAACCCGCTCGGCGGAGACGACCTCCCGGGCTTCGTCCTCTACGATCTGCTCGTCGGCTCCCGACCGGACGTCGTGATCGACGCCGTCAACACCGCGACCGGAATCGCCTACCGCGACATCTTTTCCGCGGCGGACAAGGTGCTCAGCCAGGTCGACGGCGGAGAGATCGGCGAGTCCGAGGTGGAGACCCTCCTCGAAGCGCTCGCCATGCCGCGGCTGATCCGCCACATCCAGATCATGTACAACGGCATGCTCGACGCCGGCACCGGGGTCTACGTCAAGGTGGGCACGACCGGGACCGGGGGCATGGGCCTGAACGTCCCCTACACGCATTCGGAGGAGAAGCCGAGCCGCAATCTGCTGGCGAAGACCGCCATGGCCGGCGCCCATTCGATGCTGCTCTTCCTGATGGCGCGCACGCCCGGCGGCCCGATCGTCAAGGAGATCAAGCCGGCGGCGGCCATCGCCTGGAAGCGGATCGGTTACGGCACCATCCATCGCAAGCGGCAGCCGATGCGCCTGGTGGATGCGCAGCCGCGCCCCCTGGGATCGACCTTTTCGAGCGACGACCCCGGCGCCGCCCGGGTCCGGGATGAAACGTTCGACAACGTCTTCATCGATACCGGCGAGAACGGCGTCTTCAGCCTGGAGGAGTTCGTCACCATCTCCAGCGGCGAGCAGATGGAGTTCGTGACCCCCGAGGAGATCGCCAAGTACGCCGTGTTCGAGATCCTGGGGGGCAGCACGGGCTACGACGTGGTGGGCGCGCTCGACAGCGCGGTGCTCGGCCCGACCTACCGCGCGGGTCTGCTGCGCCACTGGGCGATCGAGAAGATGACCGCGCTCGAGAAGGAGCACGGGGTGCGCAGCGTGGCCTTCGAGCTGCTCGGTCCGCCGAAGAACTCGAAGCTGCTCTTCGAAGCCCACCTGCTGCGCGCCGCCTTCCGGACGATGGGCGCGGTGCGGGAGTCGACAGCCGAGCTGGTCTGCGAGCGGTTGAACCGGCTGGTGCGCGAGGAGCCCGAGGAGGCGAACCGGATCGTGTCGGTGGGCATGCCGATCCTCCTGGAGTCGGGCGAGGTGGTGCGCGGTCCCAACGTGATCGTGCCGCCGGACGCCTGCAACGAGGAGGTCACGCCCGAGAAGCTGGAGCGCTGGGTGCGCGATGGCTGGGTGGACCTCCGTCTCGCCAACTGCGCGAAGTGGGTGGAGCGCTTCCGCCGCATCCAGGAGGAAGTGCAGTCGCTCCCCGAGGGGGACACCTCCAGCCGCAACCTCCGCGACCGTTTCTTCTGGAACGAGGCGCAGGGGATCCAGCCAGGAAAGACGGTGGCGTGGATCCTGTCGACGGAAGAGGGGGGGTGGCGGTGGAAGCGGTAGACCCCATCCCCCCTCTCCCCGACTCTTCCTAGTTCGGCGGCCACTCCTGCCTGGGTGGTGCCGGCACCTTCAGCTTCGCCGGCGGGTTCTTGCGCAGCTCCTCCTGCAGCACCTCGATCGCCTTTTCCAGCGACGGGTCCTGCCCCTTGGCCACTAGGTCGGGACGGTCGATCACCTCGATGTCGGGCGCGACGCCCTCGTTCTCGATACCCCAGTTGCCCTCCGTGTCCAGGAAGCGGAAGGTGGCGGCGGAGAGGTTCGTGCCGTCGATCAGGTCCGGGTTGCCCGAGATGCCGATCAGGCCTCCCCAGGTTTTCGTGCCGATCAGCGGGCCGAGCCCCATCTTCTTGAAGTAGTAGGGGAAGGCGTCGCCTCCCGAGCCCGCCTGGCCGTTGATCAGCGTCACCTTCGGCCCCGTGTGGACGAAGCCCGGCACCCGCTCCGGCTGCTCGCCGCGGCGGATCCAGTAGTGCAGCAGCGGACGGTCGAGCAGCTCGACCATCTGGTCGGGCACGAAGCCGCCGCCGTTGTAGCGGTCGTCCAGGATCAGGGCGTCCGTGTTCGTCTGCGGGTAGAAGTACTTGAAGAGCTCGCGGTTGCCCTCCACCGCCGTGTTCGGCAGGTGGATGTACCCGATGCGGCCGTTCGAGGCCTTCCGTACCTGCTCCCTCTTCGCCAGCACCCAGTCGAGATAGCGGAGGTTCTGCTCCCTGGCGACCGGCCGCACGCGCTCCACCCAGGCGCCCTTGGTGTCCGGCTTGTCGTTGACGAGCAGCGTCACCACGCGGTTCGCCTTGTTCTGCAGCAGGCGGTAGAAGTTGTCGACCCCCTTCGTGGGCGTGCCGTCCACCTCCAGGATGTAGTGCCCCTGCTTGACGTTGACGCCCGGCTCGGTGAGCGGCGAACGGAAGTCCTGGTGCCAGTTCTCGCCCGGATAGATCTTGGTCACCTGGTAGAAGCCCGACGTATGGGGCTCCACCTCGGCGCCGAGGAGGCCGTTCTCGACCCGCTTCGGCCCCGGGCGCTCCCCCGGCTGTATATAGACGTGACCGGCCGAGAGCTCCGCGCCCAGATCGCCGAGGATCCAGTCCAGATCCTCGGTGTGGGCGGCGTAGGGCAGCAGCGCGGCGTAGCGGTCGCGCATGGCGGCCCAGTCCAGCCCGTGCATGTTCGGGTCGTAGAACCAGTCGCGGAGGATGCGCCAGGCGTCCACGTACATCTGGCGCCACTCCTCCCTCGGCTCGATGCGCAGCTCGAGCTTCTCCAGCGCCAGCTTGCCGTCGCCCATCTTCTGCCCGGGCTTGGCGTCCACGATGCCGTAGGTGTCCCCCTGGCGGTAGAGCACCTTCTTGCCGTCGGCCGACAGCTCGTAGCCGCCGACCCCTCCTTCCAGGACCGTCTGCTCCTTCTCGGCCTTGAGGTCGAACATCTTGAGCGCGGTCTGGGGCCCATCGCCCACCCGGTAGAAGATGCCGTCCGAGTTGGCCTGGAGGCCGCGGTAGTCGCCGGGCGCTCCGGGGATCGCCCGCACCCGGCTCTCGAAGCCGTCGAAGTCGATCTTGACCCGGACCGGCGCCTTCGTCTCCGCGGAGTCGGGACCCTCGTCGTCGCCCTCAGCGTCGCCGCCTTTGGCGTCCTGAGCAATGTCGGCGGCATTGGCGGCATCCGCAATCCTCGGCGTCGGCGGCTTGCGGTCCTCCCCGGGCTTGGTGCCCTCCTCCTCCCACTCCTCCTCGTCGCTGGTGGGGAGGAAGAGCGCCGGCCCTTCCTTGGAGAGCACCGCCACGTAGACCCGCGTGGGATCCGTGTAGACGTAGGAGAACTCGAAGCCGCTGAAGGTCAGGTTGAAGTCGCGGTTGGACAGGAAGTAGAGGTAGCGGCCGTCGGGGGAGAAGACCGGGTTGGTGTCGTCCGTGAGCCCGCTGGTCAGCCGGGTGGCCTTCCTGGTGTCCAGCGAGTAGACCCAGATCGAGTCGAGCTGCGTCTCCACCTCCTTGGTGTAGGTCAGCCAGCGGCTATCGGGCGACCAGCGGTAGTCGAAGATGTCCTCGCGGTCGCTGTAGTCGGCCTCGGTCGTCTTGCCGGACTGGACGTCCACCCAGAAGAGATGCTGGTCCGAGTCGCCGAACGCGATCTTCTTCGAGTCGGGGGACCAGAGGGGCGGAAAGCGCCAGACCTTGCCGCCCGTGGTCACGCGGCGCTCCTCGCCGGAGCCGTCGCTCGGCCGGACGTAGACCTCGTACTCACCGCTCCGGTCCGAAAGGTAGGCGATCCAGCGGCCGTCCGGCGACCAGACGGCGTCCATCTCCCGGATGCCGGGGGTGGCGGTCAGGTTGCGGATCTCCCCCTTCTGCGCCGGGACGGTGAAAATCTCGCCGCGGGCGCCGAGCACGGCGCGTTTGCCGGTCGGAGAGACGGCCATGGACTGGGCGTCTGCCGTCACGTTCTTGAAGTAGGGGAGCGTAGCGGGGAAGTCGCCATGGACCTGGATCGGCACCTGCCGCGTCTGTCCCGAAGACGTGTCGAAGACGTGGAGGTAGCCCGCCTGCTGATAGACGATGCGGCGGTCGTCGCCGCTCGGCCAGAGCACGTCGAACTGATCGTGATTCGTAACCTGGCGGGTCTGGCGGCTGCCGAGATCGTAAGCGAAAAGGTTGAGCTGCCAGCCGCCGCGGTCCGAGGTGAAATAGATCGTGTTGCCGATCCAGACCGGCATGTTGTCCGTGCCCACGAAATCGGTGAGCCGCTCGGCCGTGTCGTTCTTCAGGTCGTAGATCCAGACATCCTGGGCGCGTCCGCCCTTGTGGCGCTTCCAGGTGCGGAACTCGCGCATGCTCGGCGTGTAGACGAGCTTCGTGCCGTCCGGCGAGAGGGTGCTGGTGCCGCTCTCCGTGACCTGGAGCGGACGCTCCATGCCGCCCGTGGCCGGCACGAGATAGGGACGGCCGTTGCGCTCGCCCCAGGGCACCCGGTGGGACTTGAAGAGC
Source organism: Thermoanaerobaculia bacterium (assembly GCA_036277235.1). Taxonomy (GTDB): domain Bacteria; phylum Acidobacteriota; class Thermoanaerobaculia; order Multivoradales; family UBA5704; genus DATMER01. The sequence continues at coordinate 8,848 of DASUNJ010000449.1, forward strand.
ACCTCCTTGCCGTCCGGGGTCCAGCCGAAGATCTGGTTGTCCACGCCGCCCCGGGGCGGGAGCGCGCCGATGTCGTTGCGGAAGGTGAGCTGCTTCGGCGGCGCGCTGCCGTCGGCCGGGATCACGTGCACCTGGTTGGTGCCGCTGTACTGGCCGGTGAAGGCGACCTGCTTGCCGTCCGGCGAGAACTTGGGGAACTGCTCCATGCCGGGATCGGCGGTCAGCCGGCGCGCCTCGCCCCCCGATGCGCCGACGGTCCAGAGATCGCCGGCATAGACGAACACGATCGTCTCGCCATGGAGGTCGGGGTGGCGCAGGAGGCGGGTGCCGGGGTCGGATTGGGCCTGCGCGGCCAGCGGCAGCAACAAAAGAAAGCAACAAAGCAATCTACGCACGGAAGCTCCTTTCGGAACGTTGATCGATCAGGGTGCGGGTGGGATACGCAAGCTCGATCCCCTCGGTTTCAAAGCGCCGCAGCAGCTCGAGCAGGACCGCCTGCTGGAGGTCCAGGTGCAGCGCGTTGTCCGGCGACAGGAC
>DASUNJ010000450.1:0-3444 GCA_036277235.1 Thermoanaerobaculia bacterium
GAAGACGCCGGGGACGAAATGCGGGGAACGGGCGAGGAGGACACGGCCCTCGTCGTCCTCCACGAGCGTAATGACGGCGGGGGAGAGCCGGGGGAAGTGTTGCAGCCCGCAGCTCGGGCACGTGCGCGACCGTTCGGAGGATTGGGATGCGGTGGGGGTGCCGCACCGGCCGCAGAACCGGTGGTTGCGGTCCCACTCCACGATCTGGACCGCCCGGCCCGCGAGCTTCCAGGCCTCCTCGTCGAGGCGTCCCCACAGCTTGCGCAGCCCGAGGAGCGCCATCCCCGCCGGAGCCGGCATCTCCGGATCGAGGCCCACGGCATAGGCCGTGTTCCCGCGCAGCTCGCCCACGAGATGCGGTTCCTCGGCGGCCAATCCGAGCGCCGTCCACTCCTCCGCATTCGGCAAGATCGCCGTCCTCTCCTCGATGCGGACCAGCAGCTCCTGCCCGCGGAACGCGAACCAGCACGCCGTCTCCATCTTCATGGAAGCGTCCTCTCCTCCTTGTGACCGAAGCGCTATATACCCGCGGCTAGAGACCCAGCAGGTACTCCGCGAACACCTCGTTGAACAGCGCTCCTGGGCGGCGGTCGCGGAGGAGGCGGACGGCTTCGGGACCGGGCACTCCCAGGTGGTGGAGGATCAGGCCCGCTACCAGGGCGGAACGGTTGTAGCCCATGCCGCAGTGGGACAGCACCCTGTGCCCGGATTCCACCAGCGAGGCCCCGAGCCGCGCCACCGCCTGGAGCTTGTGCATGTCGGGCAGGTCTTCGTCGTAGATCGGGTAATAGATGTAGAGGACGTGGTTCGGCATCGTCGGGATGCAGTGGTCCAGACCCCCTTCGAGGTCGATCACCACCGTAATCTCGTGCTTCGCCACCGGCTCCCAGTCGTCGATCTTCGGGGAGAGGTACAGACAGCCTTTTTCGTCGAGACAGATGATGTCCATGGACGTCCTCCGCGGACAAGTCTATCGCGGGAAATGGATTATGGTCTCCGGTCACCTGTCTTTGGAGTAAGCTGTTCCTACGACTTTACGAGGAGGATTGACATGCGGTTCCCGACATACCTGAAGCTCGGCTTCGCGCTGGTCCTGCTCCCTGCCACCGCCATGGCGGGCACGGTGAGCCTTTCGAACACGAACAAGAAGGCGGAGAAGCGTTGGACTGCGGAGCGGTATGCCGCGGCCCGTCCGCTGCCCATGGTCGATTCCGGCGTCGATCCGTTCCCCGCGGCCTTGATGGCGGCGGAATCGGCGGCGGAGTCCGCCATCGGGAGCCGGTCCGCCGCGGGCCGGGCGCCTGTCGCCGGAGTCCGCGCCGACTCGTCGAACCGGCTGTTCGAGGCCCACGACCGCGAGATGGCTGCGCTGTCCGCGGAGGAGGACCTCGATTCCATCGCCGGGCGGGCGTCGGGCAGCGGCGGCGGCCATTTCACCAGCTCCCGGCTCGTGCCCGAATCGGCCGACGAGAGCTATCCCTATTCCACCGTGGGCAAGCTGTTCTTCACCATCCCCGGCCAGGGGGATTTCTACTGCTCGGCGGCCGTGATCCGCAACCGGATCATCGCGACCGCGGCGCAGTGCATCCACAGCGGCACTGCCAGCCCGGGCTTCTACGACGACTTCGAGTTCGTCCCGGTCTACCGGGACGGCACGGCGCCCTTCGGCATCTGGGCCTGGGAGTACGTGGTCGTGTCTTCGACCTGGACGACCGGCAAGGGCAAGCTTCCCCATGCCGCGGATTTCGGGCTGATCGAGCTCGAGGACCTGGTGTTCGACGGCGCGCTCGAGACGATCGGCAACGTGGTGGGCTACCTGGGCTACGCGACCCAGCGCCTGCGCCCGAACCACGTGCACATGCTCGCCTATTCGAGCAGCCATGACGGCGGCGAGATCATCCATCAGGTGACCGCGAAGGATCACAAGACGGCGAAGCCGACCAACGTCCTGTACGGCTCCGACATGCGCGGAGGCTCGGCCGGCGGCCCGCTGATCCAGGACTTCGGCGACGACCCGGGCCTGGTGAGGTGGGTTGGCGCAATCTCGACCTTCAACAGCTCGTCCGGGGTGAAGCTGCAGGGGGCCTCCATCCCGGACGCCCGCTTCACGAGCCTGCTCAACGACGTCTGCGCCCATCGGGCGGGGAACTGCTGATCGACTGAACCCCCCTCCCCCGCTGCGCGGGGGAGGGGTCCGCTACCCGATGTCCTGCTTCCGCAGGTATTGATCGATCATCACCGCCGCGATGTTGCCGGTGCCCATCGCGACTGCCACCTGCTGGGTCATGGGGCGGATGTCTCCGGCGATCCAGACTCCCGCGACGTTGGTGTCTCCCCGCTGCGACTTCGGCTGCACGTGATGGCCGGTCGAGGCCATCTCGATCCCGAGCTGCTGCGCCAGGTCGGTCCGGCCCAGCGCGGGGCTCGAGACGAAGAAGGCCTCGGCGCTCAGCGTGCGGCCGTCCTGGAGCTCGAGGCCGGTGAGCATCTGGTCCTCTCCCACCAGCCGCTGGATCTTTCCGGGGATCACGTCGATCCCCTTCTCCCTCAGCTTTTCGGCGTGTCGCTCGGGCAGACCGGGTTCGGTGGTGGCCTCCGTGGCAAGAACGCGCAGCCGGTCGGTGTAGCGCGAGAGGCCCAGGGCCATGCCGGCCGCGCTGTCCGTGGAGCCCACTCCGATCACGATCGTGTCCTTGCCCCGGATCTCGGGCGCTTCGCAGTCCGAGCAGTAGAAAAGGTTGCCTTTGCCCGCGTAGTGGAAGCAGGGGGTGTAGTCGCCGTCCACGAGCGGATGGTAGCGGGCCACGCCGGTCGCGAGGAGCAGGGTGCGTCCGCGGAAGGTCTCGCCCTTGTCGCTGGTGAGGAGGAAGTCCCCGTCGTGCCCCTCGGCCTTCACGATGTTGGCGCGGCGGACCTCGGCGCCCATGTCCCTGGCCTGCTCCTTCAAGGTCTTCTGGATCTCGATGCCGCGCACGTGCGGCATGCCGGGGACGTTGTGGAGCTTCTCCAGGGTGAAGAAGAGCGGACCGCTCACGCGGTCGAGGACCAGTGCCTTGCGGCCGTGCCAGGCGAGGTGGAGAGCCGCGGTGAGCCCGGCCGGCCCGCCGCCTACGATCAGGGTGTCGTGGATGTCGGTCATATTGGACGAGTGTAACGAATCCCCGGTCCGATTCGCCCGAAGAGTTGGGCAAGCGGACGGGCTGCCTGGTGAAGAGAACTGATTCAAACCCCTGTTTGCGAAAGGAGTCCCTCATGCCCGAGTTGAAGAGAAAGGGAGATCCGGGAGTGCGCGAGCTTCGCCTCGCCCTCGATTCGAAGACCGATTTCAAGGAGCTCGTCGGTGTTCTGGAGAAGGTCCTGACGATCAAGGACCTGCCCGGCATCCGCGGCTGTGCCCCCTGCCTGTCCGGCCTCGAGAAGCTGGTCATCCAAGACCTCGTCACC
>DASUNJ010000451.1:0-2288 GCA_036277235.1 Thermoanaerobaculia bacterium
CGCTCGGCGAGCCCAACGTCTTGCCGGATGGCAGGGACGTGGTGCGTTTCCTGGGGAACGGAGTCATCTTGTGGACGATGACGCTTGTGTATTTCATCATCCCTTTCCTGATCATTTTCACCACCGGAACAGGAACTCTCCGCAGCGTCTGGCAGATCGCACAGTGGCTGTACCTGACTCTCTTGACGTCGCAGCCGACAGCTCCCCTGACAGAGTTACTCGGCCAGGAGCTCGGTCGGTTTCTTGGCCGGGTGGCCATTGAAGGTGCCTGGGTGGTCGTCTCCTGGCCGCTCTACCGAGCAGGCATGCTCCGGTTCGCGATCACCGGAAATCCGCTGTCGTTTTTCCGCATCTTCACCAACCTGGCGGTGGTCCTCAAGAACCTAAAAGCCTTCATGGTTCTTTTCTTGTACGAGCTTCCAACGTTCCTCCTGATGACGATCGCCAGTGCAGTCTTGGCGGCGACCGGGCTTGGGGCAGTTCTGGTGCCTTCGATCTCGATGCCTCTCTATTACTGGATCACGGGTTTCGAGTACGGGCACCTGGCTCATGAGCTCGGCCCCCACTTGAGGCGGATCCGGGGAGAAGCTCCCGCAGCCCTTTCACCGGTGGTCTGATCGAGGGCTGGGAGAGATCGATCCGGAGCAGGAGAAGCGCGCGGCGCATGGTCTTCAGTACTCGGGGGGTTGGGAGGCGCTGCGGAGGACGATCTCCTCCACCCGGGCGCCGTGGGGGAGCCGCAGCGCGAAGCGGAGCGCCTCCCCGACGACCTCCGGTTGCAGGAACCAGTCCTTGCCCGGGGCGCCCGGAGTGGAGCCGGCGAACCAGGTGTCCACGGCGCCGGGGCGGAGCTCCAGCACCCGCAGCTCGGGGTTCTCCTGCTGGAAGGTCCGGGTCAGCGCCCGCAGCGCGAACTTGGAGGCCGTGTAGGACCCGCCCGTCGCGAAGGTCCGGGTGGAGACGTCCGAGGAGACCATGAGGACGAGGCCGCGTCTCTCCTTGAGCCAGGGGAGGAAGGCGACCGTCACCGACCAGACGCCCTGCACGTTGATCCGGAACGTGGCCTCGAAATCCTCCCGCGAGGTCTCCTCCAGGCGGCGGAAGACGCCGATCCCGGCGTTGTTGACCAGGACGTCGAGCCGTCCGAAGCGCTCGACCGCGGCGCGGCGGAAGCCCTCGACGCTCTCCGGATCGGTCACGTCGAGCCGGTGGGCGAGCGCGGGGCCGGGCAGCTCCGAGGCGAGCCTCTCGACCGCGGCAAGATCCCGGGCGCCCAGAGCGACGGCGAAGCCCTCCTCGGACAGGACCCGGGCAAACACCGCGCCCAGCCCACGGGATGCGCCCGTCACGGCGGCAACCCGGGTCGTAGGCGGGGCGGGTTGGCTCATGGAGGCATCCTACACGAGCCCCCGGCAGCCGTCTGCCGGGGGCTCGGAAGGGTATCAGTGGACGACAGGCAGGGCGTTGGGGAAGCCGTAATCGACGCCGATGTCGTAGTTGTTGCCGGCCGTGTTGGTGTTCTTGAGCGCGAAGAAGGTCTCGGCCGTCAGGTAGAGCCCGACCGTGTCGATGCCGTCGGCGTTCCAGTCCCCGGCGATCGCCTTGAACGTGTCGGTGAGCTTGCCGAAGAAGAAGACCAGGTCCGCGGGACCGGTCGCGTTCTGGTTCTTCAGGTACCAGTTGGCATTGCCCGAGTACCAGACGCCGATGCTGTCGATCCCGTCGCCGTTCCAGTCCCCGGCGACCGGCTGCAAGTTCGGGACGTCGAACGGCATGACGAGGGTGAAGTCCAGGTCCGCCGGCCCGGCGGAGTTCGAGTTGCGCAGGCGGAAGCGGTCGAGGTTCGGATCGAACAGCCCGATCGTTTCGTCGCCGTCGCCGTCCCAATCCCCTGCGATCGGGATCTCCCCCGCCCCCGGCGTGCCGAAGACGAAGACGTTGGAGCTGCCGCCGCTGGGGATGACCTCGTCGGTGAGCTGGAAGGTCGCCGTGGCCTGATCGTAGACCCCCGCCGTGCGGAGCCCCTTGCCGGTCCAGTCGCCGTACACCGGGCGGCGGCTTGGGTTGCCGAAGAGGATCCCGATGTGGGTCTGCGGGTTGGTGAGCGAGTTGGTCAGCAGGAAGAGACTCTGCGCCGGGACGTAGACGCCCACCGAATGCGGCGTCCGGCAGGGGTAGCCGAGACGCGAGATCCAGGTCCCCCAGGTGCTGGGGCCGGGGATGATTTTCGCGTACTCGCCCAGGTACCAGAAGTGCGTGCCGTTCGGGTCCGGAGTCATGCCCGTGTA
>DASUNJ010000452.1:0-4834 GCA_036277235.1 Thermoanaerobaculia bacterium
AGGGAGGGCGTCGTCCAGCAGCGCCTCCACCATCGGCCGCGTCCACTCCCCGAGCTCGCGGAGCAGCGCGACGGCAGCGTCGGCTGGCGCATTCGCGTCGCGCACGGCAGCGCGGACCACCGCGGCGTCGGCGTCCGAGAACCCGCGGCGGCCGAAGATCTCCTGCAGCGATTCGATGGCCCGCGACGCGTTCGACTCCCACCGGTCGACGAAGCCGCCTTCGACCATCTCGCCCCCGCGGTCGTGCAGCGCGGTGCGGACGAGGCGCTCCACGTCGTCGGAGGGAGCTTCAGGATCTTCCAGGGGAGTCACTGCGTGCCGCCGCCGGCGGGCGTTCGAGGACTTCGCCGATGTCGCTCCAGATCATCCAGTGCTTCCCCATCTCCACCGCGCCGTAGCGGCGGTAGAACGGGCGCGCCTCGTCATCCCCCACGTCGACGCAGACGCGGTGCGCGCCATGGGCGAGGAACCACTCCGCCAGCAGCCGGAGCAGCGTCGAGGCGACGCGGGTCCGCCGGTGCTCCGGCACGACGTAGATCCACTGCAGCTCGCCCTCGCAGTCGAGCCGCCGGGTGAGGTGCCCCGCGACGTAGCCGATGGGGGACCCGCCTTCCGTGGCCACCCACATGGCCCGGGGCGGAAGCGCCTGCTGGGGATGGTGCTCGCCGGCCAGGTATCGCGACATGCGGTCTTCCGAAGCGCCGCCGGCCTCGCCCTCGCGCGGCAGGCGCGCCATGCCGGGCACGTCCGCCTGATCGGCTCTCCGGTAGTGGATGGCGGCCATCGAACCGTCCCGGGGAACGATGCTGTCACGGGAGAGACCAGGGGATCTCCTGCCACGCCGGGTCCGGCGCGCCGCCCGGTTCGAGCTCGACGACGAAGTCGCAGGGTCCTGGAGATGCGTCGAAGTCGTCGGGATCGCGCAGCTGCGTGATGCGGCAGCGATAGGTGCCCGGCTCCACCTCCAGCAGCAGCTCGCGCTCGTGCGCCTGGGGGAGCGAGACGTCGGCGAACTGCGCCGCCATCGACAGGCTGTCGTAGCTCGTGAGCAGCAGGCGCCCGCGGGTGCTGGAGATCGGCCCGGTCGCCTGCCGGAAGCCGGCCGGCCGCTCGCCCGGGCTGCGCACCTCGACCCGCCAGGTGTCCTCACTCCCGGTGCCCCAGATCAGCAGCCGCCGCGCGGCCATCTGCGAGCGGAACCTCTCCAGCAGCTGCTCGTGCTCCCAGTCCTCCCCCACGAAGCCCTCGTAGGCATCGGGGTCGACGATGGCGAGGAAGCCCGAATCGTCCGTCACCTCGAATCGCTTCACTCCACCCCGTCCATTGCCGGAGAAACGAAGGAGAACATCCGCCAGCGCCTCTCTCCCCGCACGACGAGGGTCCCCTCCGCCTGCGAGCCGGTGAAGGCGCCGACCACGGCTCCCCAGAACGCCAGCGCGGGCAGGTTGCGCTCCAGCACCCGCACCTCCCAGGGCCCGGGAAAGCGCCGCCAGACCTCGCGCGCGACCGCCGCGCCGATCCCCCGCTTCCGGCACCCGCGCACGACGAAGAATTCCGCCATGTCCCATACCGTCGGATCATCGCGGATGAACGAGCCCTTCACGACGAAGGCGAAGCCGGCCGGGTGCCCGTCCACCTTCACCAGGAAGGGGAAGCGGTTCTCGTCCTGCCAGTACCGCGACAGCCCCGGGTACTCGAACCGGCCGTTCGGCTGGAGCCGAAGATCGAAGAACTCGCTGAAGTCGTGGCAGTACAGCTCCAGCAGGTTCGCCAGCACCGGCTCCTGCCCGGCCGGGGCGCGCAGCACCTCGACCCCGGGCGGCAGCGGCTCCACGGCGCTCATTCGCCGCGGAACGCGCGCTCCAGCTCGGCGATGTCCAGCTTCTCCATCTGCAGCATGGCGGCCATCGTCCGCTGCGACGCCTCGGAGTCCGGGTCCTTGACCATGTCGGTGAGGGCGGCGGGGACCACCTGCCACGAGACGCCGAACTGGTCCTTCAGCCAGCCGCACTGCTTCGCCCGCTCGTCGCCGCCCTCCGCCAGCTTCTCCCAGTAGTGGTCGATCTCCTCCTGCGTGTCGCACAGTACCTGGAAGGAGATGGCCTCGGTGAACTTGAACGCGGGGCCGCCGTTGAGCCCGGTGAACGACTGCCCGTCGAGTACGAAATCGACCGTCATCACCGATCCCGCGGGGCGGCCGTGGATCTCGAACCCGGTCTCGCCGAAGTGGGAAACGGTGTCGATCCTCGAGTTGGGGAAGATGCCGGTGTAGAAGGTGGCGGCCTGCTCCGCCTGGCCGTCGAACCACAGGCACGGGGTGATCTTCTGGACGGATGGCATGGGGCTCCTCGGGTAGGCGGCTCGGGCTCGACCTCGGTCGACTCAGAGTAGCAACCCTGCCGTCGTCCTGCCAGCCCGCCGCGATCCGGGGGTCAGGAGCGTGTTTCGGCGCCGTCGAGCATGAACGAGAACACCTCGCGGCCGTGCGCGACGAAAAGCTGGTCACCCACGAGCGAGAGTCCGCCGAAGGTCGCGGGCTTGGTCTTCAGGCGCGTTTCCGACAGGCGCTCGCCCGTCGCGCTCGCAATCACGCAGAGGACGCCGTCGTGCGTCAGGTACATGATCCGCTCGCGCGACAGGGCGATGGGCGCCTCGCACAGCCCCCTCGCTTCTTCGACCTTCCACGTCCGGCTCAAGCTGGGCTTTTCGCCGCCGAAGAGGCGCCTGGCCGCGCTCACTTCGACCGCGGAGACGGAATCCGCATCCTGGCCATAATTGTCTCCCCATACGATGAGGCGGTGCTGCTCCGAACAGGAAGCCAGATGCAAGGTCGTTTTCTCGCGTTCGAGCGGCGCTTCCGCCAGCAGTTTCCCGCTGTCGATCGAGTACATCCGAGCACTGTGATGCGAGCAGACGAATACCTTGTCTCCCAGCACAATGGGATTGAACAGGTACTCGCGGTCCGACACTGACCAAAGAACGCTCCCATTCGCCGCCGAGAGGCAGTACAACGAGCACCTCGTCGGCTCGTCCATCGAGGTATGCGCGACGGCGGTGTGGAAGAGGCGGCCGGCGGAATGATGAAGACGGTACGTATGGCCGCCATGCTCGAATCGCCACAGCGTGGCGCCGGTCTTTCGATCCAGGCACCAGGTGTTGCTCGCACCCCCCGCGATCTCCGCGACGAATAGCCGATCATCTCCCCCGAGAACTGGGGCGCCGATATTCGAGTCGGTTCCGGGCGCCTTCCAGAGCAGCCGCCCGTCGCCATCCAGGGCGTGAATCGAGCCTTCGAAGCTGCTCCAGTACACGACCCCATCCGCGACCACGGGCTCGTTGGCGACGTGGTCGATCGTGTAAGCCCACTTCTGAGCCCCTGACTCGACATCGAAAGCGAACAGCTTGCTCTCAGAGAAATCTCGCTTGTCATAGAAGAACGCCACATAAACGAGGCCGCCGGAGACAGCCGGTCGCCGCGCCCCTACCCGGCGCTCGTTATCCAGCCGGAATTTCCAGGTGATTTCTTGTGGGATCATGCGGTCCGGTCGATTGGCCTATGCTAGAATACTCGTTAGATCGATGACTTCAGACCGTTGCAGAATGGTTGGCCGGAGTGTGAGGACATGACCGTTCACGTGCTTTCTATAAGTCGCTAGCTCACACACAAGCGAATGAGGAATCTGGGCGGCGAAACGAATCGAATAATCCGGTTCGTATACAACAGCGGTAAGCCAGTCGAAATCACTGCGGAGTAGATTTCGGATGACACCGAGGTTCGCGGAATTTTTTCCACGCGTGATCCGTCTGCACTTGATCTGGTATCTCACTCCATAAGAGTCTATCGCGTCGTGACCTGCGTTTGAGTTAGTCGTGAGTTGCAGCCCGAGTCTAGAGGACACAAGCCACTCGGTGTAATCAGCGATTGGATTGTTCGTGCTCCGGGCGATCCCCCGATGACGCAATTCGTCGAGCACGGCAGCGTGTGTTCGCAGTAGCTCCAGAGTCGAGATAGGGGTGAGATCCCGCATCGTAATTCACATGTAATTGGGTCGTGAGAATACGCGCTTCAACCGCCAACCAACTTCTTGGAAGTCACGCTCGTTCATTCCATTCGAAGGCGGCTCGGCGGGAGGGAGAGGGCCGTGCGAATCTGAGCCAGGTGATGCTCATTGTGGGAGGCGACCTTGTCGAACTCGTCCTTCAAGGTCCGCACGCCGGTGACGCTGTGCACGAACTCGAGGTGCCCCTTCTCTTCGTAATACAGGCCGGCATAGTAGATGACTGCGTTGCGGACCGACTCGTAGACGCGGCGCGAAAGGTCGAGCGGCACCCGCGAATAGTCGAGCCCCGCCGCCCACGCATCCTGGTCGAACACCCACAGCACCTGCCTCGGCTCGCTGAGCACCCGGCGAATCCGGTCGAAGAGAACCGTCTCGCCGTCCGCGAGGTGCAGCAGGATGTAGCGGACGGACCACTTGCCCGGCGCGTACGTCCGCGCGAGGTCGTCGTCGGCGAGCGCGAAGAGCCTCAGCGTCTCGTCCCGGGTCTCTTCGAGCTGCCTGATGAGCTGCGTCGCGGCACCGGCCATCCAACGCTCCCTGGCAGGCTGCGGCTGATTACACAGCGATCCGGTGCGCCGATCCGCTCGCGATCAGCGCTTCCCGCCGCCGAACCCGATCCGCGGACTCTCCTTCGCGAACATCGCGAGGTCGGCTTCGAGGTCCTCGGGGAGGAGGGCTCCCAGCTCGTCGATGGTCACGGTGCCGTCGCCGGCCGCGCGCGCGGCCATCCGGGCGTACCCCTGCTCGAACAGCGAGCGAGCGAAGCGCGCGTT
>DASUNJ010000453.1:0-15245 GCA_036277235.1 Thermoanaerobaculia bacterium
GATTACGAGGCCAGGACGAAGCGTCCGGTGTCGAAGAGGCTCCGGAACGCGCCCACCACGGACGGGCAGAGCTGCTTCCCCGCCTCGACGGTGATCTCGCGGGCCGCTTCCAGAGAGGAGAGGGCTGAGCGGTAGGGACGGTGGCTGGTCATCGCGTCGTAGGTGTCTGCCACGGCGATGATGCGCGAGGACAGCGGGATCTCGGTTCCCTGAAGTCCGTCCGGATAGCCGCGGCCGTCGTAGCGCTCGTGGTGATGGCGGACTCCGCCGGCCGCCCTGCGCATGCCGCGCACTCCGGAGAGGATCCGGGCTCCGACCTCCGGGTGGGCCTTCATCACCTCCAGCTCCCGCGCGGTGAGGGCGCCGGGCTTGCCGAGGATCTCCTTGCTCACGAAGATCTTCCCCACGTCGTGCAGCGCGGCGGCGAGGCAGAGATCCGTCAGATCCGTCTGAGAGAGCCCGAGCTCCACGCCGAGGAGCAGCGAGAATCCCGTCACCCTCTGGACATGGCCGGCAGTGTAGGGGTCCTTGCGCTCGAACGCCTCGGCCCAGGCGAGCATCGTCGCCATCAGATGGCGCCGCCACCCCAATATCGCCGGCATTGCCCTGCCGTAGTGTATAGGCCCTGTCATGACTCTCCTCGTAGGTCCCCTGTCAGCTCCAGATGGTTCTATGCATGAAGTTTCGGCGATCCGCGGCGCGCGCGGTATCGGGGAATGCCCCCAAGGGACGTGAGGGATTTTCCTCAGCGCAAGGTCAAGGGACGGGTGATGACGGAGCCCTTCTTCCGGTCGCGCAGCTCGACTGTCACCGGCCCGCCCTTGGACGGCACGGTATCGGGGTCGATGGTGACGACGTAGTAGCCCGAGATGGCCTGGGCGAGGAAGTCCGTGGCGAGCCCGGTGAGCACATGGGTTTTCTGATAGGTGCCGCCGGTGGCATGAGCCACGGCTTCGAGGCCGACCTCCAGCGAGTGGTAGTCGGCGCTCGTGACGTCGAGGACGAAGACCGGGATGTTGGCACCGCGGAGCGCGCGCACGGCGGGATAGAAGGCGGGGGTCATCTGGACGCCGAAGGCACCCATGCGGCCCAGGCCCCAGCCCAGGTAGACGATGATCTTTTCTCTGGGCAGCTCCGAGAGGGCTTCGGCCGTGACTTCCAGCGCCCGCTCCGGCGAGGCGGCCGCGACCGCGTCCTGGACGTCGAACGATCCGATCAGGGAGATCTCTCCGCTGCCGGCTCCGGTCTCCGAATCCCCGTGCAGCATTCCGCGAAAGATGGCGGCATGGACGGCCTCCAGATCCTGGGTGAAGTCCTGCCGCAGATGGAGGTGGGAGTCGAAGGAGATCACGGCCATCCGGTCGGCCGGGTGAAGGGTCTCGATGAATTCGTCGATGTAGGGCCACAGCCTGAGCTGTCCGGTGACCCGCGAAGGGTCGAAGTCGGACTGGACCCAGAAGACCACCAGCTTTCCCGCCGGTCTCCCCTCCGGACCGGGTTCCACCACCGCATCCGGCACGCCCGGTGCCTCGACGGCCGGAGGCGGCTCACCGGACGAGAACCAGTCGACCCCCACCACCGGGACCTCCTTCTTCCACACCCGGACGCGGAAGTCCTCGGGCCCGAGGCCGGTGACCGGACGGCCCCGGCCATCCACGGCGCGGACGGTCATGGAGATCAGCGAGACCGTGATCTCTTCGCCGAACTGGTCTGCCAGCTTTTGGTCCTGGGCAGAGACCAGGGTCGGTAGGAGGACTGCGAGGAGGAGGGCCGTGGTGCGAATCCTTCGGGCCATGAGGAAGTGTACCAGAGGCCCTCCTCCCGGACGGGTCAGAGCGACTTCAGGTACTCGACCAGATCGCTCTTCTCGCCTCCCGACAGCCCCAGGCTCAGCAAAGCGTCGTAGTGATCGACGACGTCGAGCAGCGTGGCGAAGCGGCCGTCGTGGTAGAAGCCCCCTTCGTGTGGGTCCAGAGCCCCTTGAGAGGGGTCGTGCGGTAGCGGCCCTCGGGCCCGCGGTCCGCCTGGAAGGCGTCGATCCCGATCTCCTCCGGCTCGTGGAGGTTCCAGCCGGGCTCGGTGAACAGGGGCGGCACGTGGCAGGTCCCGCACTGCGCCTTGCCCGCGAACAGGATCCGGCCGCGGCGCGCCCCGCCGTCGTCGAAGCTGCCCGCCGGAGGAGCGGGCGCGGCGAGGGCGAGCTGGTAGAAGTGCAGATCGGCCAGCTGCGGCGTGATCCGGTCGGGCTCGTTCCTCACGTCCGCGAAGCCGGCGTGGGACGCCACCGGATACTTGACGGGGTCTTCGAGGCGGGGATCGAAGAAGGTCCCCTTGCCGTTCATCTCCAGGTTACCCACGAAGGCGTTCCAGTAGGTCACCGAGCCCCAGCCGTTGTAGGTGTGGAGGTTGACCCCGGCGAGCCCGAAGGCCGGCGGGATCAGCACCGCCGCGGTCTTGCCGTCCGGCCGGAAGGCCTTGCCGTCCAGGTTCAGATGGGCGTCGAACCGGCCCGGCCCCCAGCTCTGGAGCACGGTTTTTACGGTGGGCACGTCCACTCCCAGCAGGTCGGCGAAGGGCTGAAGGTTGGGCGCCAGGCTCAGGATCGCGCCCACATTGAGGTCCCGGTTGGCCCAGCCGTCGAGCCGCTCGCCGATCCCCGGCGCCACCGAATCGTCCACGGTCGAGTGGCAGAAGGCGCAGGTGATCCCCATGTTGCGGATCGATCCGTCGTTCCCCACCTCCCCCTGGACGCCGACCACCGCGCCCAGGGAGAGCAGGGCCGCCGTGGTCGCGGGATCGTCCAGGTCGACCTTGCCTTTCTTGATGGCCCGGATCAGTGGCTGGGGCAGCGCCGCGGAGTCCACCTTGAGCCCCACGGCGAGGGCGGTCCGGGGGGTGACGGTGCGGATGGCTTCGTTGAGCCGGATGGCGTCGGTGAAGAAAGCCTCGCTTCCCAGCGTGTCATGGCGGAAGGCGTGGCGCCCGCGCTCGATCATCCCCTTGGCCGTGCGCAGGACGGGATCCGCCTTGGCGGTCTCCGCGGTGGAATCCAGGGTGAAGCCGTAGGCGACGGCGGCGAGCGCCATGATTCCCAACCCGATGCTCGTTCTCAGTTGCATAACCAATCTCCTTCCAAGCGAACAGAGTCGCGAGAGGCAGATTGGTTACAGATCGAGGCCCCAAGCAATGGGTAGCTATGTCTACCCATATGCGCGAGTAGCCTACCCAATGTTTTAGAGCGTCCGGTATATGAAACGTCTTGATTCTATATACCAGCAACACTCCAATATATAGAAAAGCCACCTACCCATTGTTTTGACGCGGTGGGTATATAGACGCCCTTCGCCTGCGAGTGGGAAGAGGCTCTTCTATATATCCGCTGCCGTAGGATATATAATCGGGGCGTCAGCCATATAGATTTTCTACGAAAGCATATGGATAGGGCACTCGATGAGGGAAGGTGTGCTGAAGCCCGGACGCACTCCACTAGCTTTCGGGGTGCAGGATCACACGCTGGCGGCCGCTGGGATCGATCCGGACGAGCCCGCCCTTCTTCTGGAGAAAGAGCTGCGTTCCGATGCTCCCCGGCGCCAGGCTCGGCCAGCCTTCCGGAAACAGCCCTTCGCCGATCGGATGCAGGGCGCCGCTTTCCAGGTCCAGGAGATCGCTCCGCCAGGTCTTCTCGGACGGGTCCCCCGTGGTCATCACGGCGAGGAGCCCGGGGGCGGGCTGGCCTCCGAGCCGGACGCGGTGGCCGGGGAGGTCGAAGCGCTTCAGCTCCGCCCCGCGATCGTCCAGGAGACGCAGCTCGATCCGGCCCCGCCCCCCCCGGGCAGGGGAAGATCGCCGGACGAGCATCACGCGGCCGTCGGGAAGGAAGGAGGTCCCGTTGACGGCCCCCTCGGCGGGAATGCCGGCCAGGGGCTCTCCGCTCCGGAGGTCCGCAATGGCGATCTCCGTGGGGCCCATACCCTTCAGGGAGACGAGGAGGACCCGCTGTCCATCCGCACTGATCCCCCAGATGGCTTGGCGGCCAGGCATCCGAATCTCCCGCGAGGTCCGGCCCGTGTCCAGGTCGAAGTCGAGCACCCGGATCTCGCTCACTGCTCTCCCCTGCAACCGCGTGGCATAGAAGCGGAGGGTTCGGGAGTCGAGGAAGCGCAGGCGGTTCTGCTCCCAGGTCTCCCCTGGCAGCACCGGCGCAGCCAGCAGCAACCGCCCGTTCGTCAGCTCCTGCGCGATGATGCGCTGGCCGGAGATGCAGGCCAGCCTCCTCCCGTCCGGAGAAAGGACGAGGGAGTGCGGGAGGTCCTCCGAGAAGCCGACCGGGGTCGCGACCGGCTCTGCTCCCGGGCGGCCGAGCTCCAGCCGGTGGATGGTCACAGGGAGGACGCCGCGCCCGGCCATCTGCGTCCACACGGCATGGCGGCCGTCGCGGGAGAAGGCCAATCCCCCCCAGACCGAGGATTGGGATCCAATCCGGACGGACCGTCCAGAGGAGGTGTCCATGAGGAAGGTGGGCTCCAACCTCCCCCGGCTCGCTCCTGTGGAGCCTCCGACGGCTATCCAATCCCCAGCAGGCGCCGGGATCACTTCCCCGATCTCCACCAGGTCTTCGGGGCTCACGGCGAGCACCCATTGCCCGTAGCCTCCGAAAGCCAGGGCCGTGAGCCCCAGAAGGGCCCAGAGCGTGAGGGAGAGGAGACGATGACCGCGCCGCGGATCGGTGCGGGCCCGCGTCACCTGGACGGCGCTCGCCGCCGCGAAGGAGAAGACGACGGCGAGGAGCAGTCCGATCTGCGCCATGGCCAGGGCGCCGAGCGCCCGGGCGGAGAGCAGGTTCCCCGTGGCAACCCCGACGAGCCCCAACAGCACAGTCCCGGCGAGCAGGTCGAGCAGGAGCCAGGCCGAGCGCGACCGCACCATCGTGCTGAAGGCGTTGGCGGCCAGCAGCAGGGCCAGCACGGTCATGGCCCAAAGGGCGAGGCCCAGCCCGGAACCGGCCTCCCGCCCAAATCCCCATCCCCAGGAGCCGGACGGGTCCGGACGGTCGCCGAGCAGCATCGCAGGGAGGAGGACCAGGACCCCGGAGCCGAAGGCGAGGAGAGCGGCAGCGGCCATCTTGCCCGCCCAGATCGCCCAGCCCGGCAGCGGGCGGGAGAAGTAGAACCCCAGGCGCCGCTCGGACAGGTCGCGGGCGAGCACCGTGCTCCCGAGCACCAGGGCCAGGACGTAGCTGACGATCACGGCCAGGGCGATCGCGGTGCCGGCACGCGCATCCGGCGCCTGGGAGATCCCCAAGGGCAGGAACGGCACGGCCAGAGGGATGAGACTCAGAAGAGCCGCGGCCAGCACCAGCAGCCAGCGCTCGGCAAGCTCCCGCCGGAGGACGGCCGCAAAGGACTTCATCGCGCTCCCTCCTGCCCTACCAGCGAGAGGAAGATCTCCTCCAGCGTCATCGCCGCGACCTCGACGTCGTCCCTCGCGAAAGATTCGTCCCACCCGGCGACCACCACCTCCGAGCCCCAGCCACGGGTCGTGACCGAGACCGGCTCGAGCGCCTCGAGGCCCTCTCCGTCGCCCGTGGGGAGACGCAACCGGCGGAACCGCTGCTTGAGCGTGTCCATCTCCTCGTCTACCAGGAGCCGGCCGCCGCGCAGGATGCCGACCCGGTCTGCGATCCCCTCGACGCCGGCCAGGTCGTGGCTGGTGAGGAAGACCGTCGTACCGCGGTCGGCGAGGTCCACGATCAGCTCGTCGAACACCGCGCGGCGGGCGACCGGGTCGAGGCCCAGGGTGGGATCGTCCAGGATGAGGAGGCGCGGGGAGCCCGCCAGGGCCAGGGAGAGGGTCACCTGCCCCTTCTGCCCCTTGGAGAGCTGTCCGAAAGGGAGGCCGGGAGGGACGCCGAAGCGCTCCAGCCGGGCCGCGAAGCCCGCGCCGTCCCAGGAGGGATAGAGGCCGGAGCAGAAGCGGGCGAGCTGCCGGGCATTCATCGAAGGCGGCGCGTCGGGCTCCTCCGGCACGACGCCGACCTCGCGGAGGAGCGCGGCCCGCCCGCTCCAGACATCCCCGTCCAGAAGGCGGACGCGCCCCGATCCCGGCCGCTGCTCCCCCAGCAGGCAGCGCACGAGCGAGCTCTTGCCCGCGCCGTTGCGGCCGAGGAGGACGTAGACCGAGCCCTCCGGCACCGACAGCGAGACCCGGTCGAGCACGAGCCTCCTGCCGTAACGGACGCTCAGCTCTTCGATGGCGACGAGGTCCATTCCTCTCGTTCCTCCTCCGTCTGCTCCTCAGCCCCGCCCGCCAGGTTGCTCCAGGCGTCCTCCAGTGTGCCGCGGGTCTCGTCGCGGTCGGCACCGAGGGTCACAGCCAGACTCGCGTACCTCACTGCCCCCTGCAGCAGCCGTTTTCCCCGCTCCCGTGGCGAAAAATCGGGCGGCGAGTCGCTCACGTAGGTCCCCTCCCCGCGCTTGACCGTGAGCACCCCGGTGTCCGTCAGCCGCTGGTAGGCCTTCGAAACCGTGGCCGGATTCACCTGCAGATCGCGGGCAAGGTCGCGCACCGACGGCACCGGCGCCCCGTAGGCCAGGGCTCCGGACGCGACAAGATGGCGCACGTTCTCCTCGATCTGGCGCCAGATCGGCCGGGGGTCGGCAGGGTCGATGCGCAGGCTCCGGCTCACGTGGGTGTATGATAGCAGTAACACAGCAGGGCGGGCGACACGTATTGATGCTCATCAATGTTTTGCCGGCGTGGCTCCTTTTCGGCTCGATGGCGCACTAGAGTCTTGTAGAAGGCGCTAGAATTCGACCCCGGACAGCTCATGGTGAGCGGGCCGGCTCTCAGATCCTGGAGGAGACCCGTATGTCCCGTACAGTGCGTTCACTGCTGGCGCTGGTCGTGCTGACGCTGTTCCTCGGAACAGGCGCGGCGCACGCGCTCCCAACGGAGGGCCGGGACGCCGGCCGGGGTCCCGGCATGCTGGTCGCAGTTTGGGAATGGGTGGCTTCTCTGCTGGAGGGCCGGGTGCCTTTCATCCAGATTCACGAGGCGGTCGGCGAGCCCGCCCTTCCGACTCCGCCCGAAACCCCCGGCGGCGACCCCAACAGGGACTTCGGCGGCTCGATCGATCCGAACGGTTAGCCGTCAGGCGTGATCGGTTGAAGGTACAATAGGATGACGAAGCAGCAGCACGGCACGAGGAGGGACACTCATGGAACGTTCGCCGGATAAGCGGATGGGTGCCTTGGCACAAGCTCTCGCGCGGGCTCTCAACGCCGACAAGGAAGGCGCGGAAGGTCAGGAGGAGAACCACCAGGTTGCCGGCAGGTCGATCCTCGAGGACGACGAGGCCATGGACCAGGTTCTCGCGAAGGTCC
The DNA here is from genome assembly GCA_036277235.1 of Thermoanaerobaculia bacterium. Taxonomy (GTDB): domain Bacteria; phylum Acidobacteriota; class Thermoanaerobaculia; order Multivoradales; family UBA5704; genus DATMER01. The sequence goes on from DASUNJ010000453.1 coordinate 7,383, forward strand.
TGGGCCGGACTTCGCGGGTCGCGGCGGAGAGGGCTTCGGCCCCGGCCCAGCTCGCCGAGCTGCTCGCGATGCCCAATCATGAGCGGGAGTCGGCCGTGGCCATGCAGGCGCGGTTTCACACCTACGCCCTCGCTTCCTACACCCTGGAACGTTGCGAGAAGGTGGTCTTCCACGATCCCGCCATGGCAGGGGAGCTGGCCCGGCTCGCGCGGACCGTCGCTGAGCAGGCCGACCCCCGCGAGTGCGGCGGCACCGCGGCCCTGGCCGACCTCGAGGCGTACGCCATGGCCATGGAAGCGAACGCCGCGCGCGTGGGGGGCAACCTGCAGGAGGCGTTCAGCACGTTCCTGCTGTCGCGCCGCACGCAGCACCGGGGAGGCGCGGACCCCGACCTCTCGGCCCGGATCGACCTCCTGGAAGCCTCGTTGCGCCGCGACCTGCGCCAGTTTGCTGCCGCCTTCGAGCTCCTCGACCGGGCGGAGCGGGGCTTCGTCGCCCTCAACGACCGCAACCGGCAGGCACGGGTGATCATCAACCGGGCCAACGTCTACCTGGTCACGCGCGATCTGGACCGGGTGCTGGAGAACCTGCGCAAGGCTCTGCAGCTGGCCCAGGATCCCTGGCTCGCCCTGATCGTGCGGCACAACCTCATCTTCGCCCTGGTGGAGTGCGGGTGCGCCCGCGAGGCGGCGGACCTCTACGAGTCCTCCAGAGACCTCTACCTCCATTACAACGACCCGTTGACGGCCAACCGCCGCCTGTGGGCGGAGGGCCTCATCGCCCGCGAGCTGGAGGAGGACCTCGACAAGGCCGAGCGGCTCCTCACCCAGGTGATGGACAGCCTCGCCGAGCACGGCTACCCGCTCGATGCGGCCGTCGCGGGGCTCGACCTGGTCATGGTTTATGCCCGCCGCGGTGAGACCGCCCAGGTCTTCCGGGTCGCCTCGGACCTCATCGGCCTGTTCCAGTCCCGGGAGATCCATCCGGAGGCGCTCGCCGCCCTCAAGGCAGTGCAGCAGGCGGCCGAGCGGCAGGCGGTCACCGCAAAGCTCCTCGCCCATGCCGCCGACCGGGTCCGTGCCAACCAGGTCCGCGGCAACCCGGCGAACTAGACCCCCCTCAACCCTCTTTCGAGCACCCCTGACACCGGCTCTTTCCGAGCCGGTGTCATTTTTTTCGCCTGTGCGGCAACTCATATATGAGGGACCTGAGATTCGGAGGGATCGCGGCCATGGCACACCTGACGGAGGAGCAGACGAAGGCCCTCGCCCGCAGGTTTGCGGTCGAGGTGCAGCACCTGGAGGAGTGCGCGGAGTGCAGGTCGCGCCTCCAGGAGGTCGTGGCCGAGGAGGACGGCGGCTATCGCGCCGCCCTGATCCGGGCGGCCGCGGGCACGCTCCGCAGGCTTCCGGCGGTCCGGGCCGAGAAGGCGGCGGCGCCGGACCTGCTGGCCGAGCTTCTCGCCATGCCGGAGGTCGAGAGGGAGACGGCGCTCGCGCTGGACGGCCGGTTCCACAGCTACGCCCTGGCTTCCTACATCCTGAAGCGCTGCGAGACGGAGATCCCGCGCGATCCGGACCAGGGCCGGGTGCTCGCCCGGCTCGCCCGCGCCGTGACCGGGCAGGTGGACCCCCGCTCCTGCGGAGGCACCGCCGCGCTCGCCGACCTCGAGGCCTACTCCTTCGCCATGGAGGGGGAGGCGCTCCGCATCGTCGGCGATCCCGAGCAGGCGCTGCAGGCCTTCGCGGAGAGCCGCCTGCACCAGGAGCGCGGCGGGGCCGATCCGGACCTCGCGGCGCGCATCGACCTGCTGGAAGCGATGATGCGCCGCGATCTCGGCCAGATGCAGCCTGCCCTGGACCTGCTCGACCGGTCCGCCGAGACGTTCATGGCGCTCAAGGAGCACGACCAGCTCGCCCGGATTCTGGTTCATCGGGCGAGCTTCCTGAGAGAGCGGCACAAGAGGCCGGCAGCAGCCCTGGGCACAAGGCCAGGGGTGTCAGCGCCCCGGCAGTACCGGAGCCACTAAGCCAGCACCGCCCGCACCCGCTCCATGCCCGCGTTGCTGCCGCTGAGGACCACGCCGACCCTCTTCCCCCGGAAGCGGTCGCCCGCTAGTACCCCGGCCAGCCCCGCGGCGGCGGCCGGCTCCACGATCACCCGCAGGTGGCGGATGATCAGCCCCATGGCCTCCAGGATCGCCTCGTCGCTCACGGCCGACGCGTCCGCCCTTCCCTGTTCGACCGCCTCACGAATGAGCTTGAAGTTGAGGGCGCCCGGCTTGGGCGCGGTCAGACCGTCGGCCACGGTGTGAATCCGCTCCGGCGACGTCGGCTCCCCCGCCGCCAGAGAGCGGATCAGGCCGTCGGCTCCGAATGGCTGGATTCCATGGACCGTCGCTATAGGCGAGAGACCCCGGGCCGCCAGGATCGCTCCGGCGAAGAGCCCCCCTCCGGAAGTGGGGACCACCACGGCGTCGAGATCCGGGACCTCTTCGAGCAGCTCCCAGGTGGCCGTGGCGGCTCCGGCGATGACGAAGGGATCGTCGAACGGATGGACCAGGGTGTAGCCGTGCTCGGCGCGGAGACGGGCGAGCCTCTCGAACGCCTGCGTGGCGTTCGTGACCCCTTCCTTCTCGATGCGGGCTCCCATGGCGGCCACCGCGGCGAGCTTCTCGGGCACGGCGTTCTCGGGCATGACCACCACCAGCCGGGCCTCCGCGGCCCGAGCCGCCCAGGCTGCACCCAGGGCCGCGTTGCCCGCGCTGACCGTGATCAGGCCGGGCGCCAGCTCCTCGGGAGCGAACGAGCGGATGCGGTTCCAGGCCCCCCGCACCTTGAAGGAGCCCGTGACCTGGAGCCCCTCGGCCTTGAACCAGAGGCGGGCTCCCGCCAGGGTGTCGAGAGTCTCCGAGCGCAGGACCGGGGTGCGCGGCAGCACGCCGGCGATCGCCTGCAGGGCGGCAGCAACGTTCACTTCCGCTCCAGGAGGGCGACGCCCGCACCCTTGCCGAACCCCTTTCGCCCGATCCAGGCGAGAAGCCAGGCCAGGGGCATCTCCCGCTTGAGCCGTCGCGCCTCGTCGAAGACCGGGCGGAACTCGCTCACGTCCCAGCCATAGGGACGGAAGAAGTCGGGGCCCTCTTCGGGCGCGAACTCGTAGAGCGAGCTCGCGCCCTCCAGGTGCTCGCCCCAGGCCCTATGAAGCCGCTTGCGGAGGGCGGGCGAGAGCAGGTCGGTGATCCACCAGCGGAAGCTCGCCGGCCTGTGGAGGTCCTCGGCGAGCGGCGCCACCTGCTCTGGAGTGAGATAGAGCAGCAACCCCTCAGAGGCGACCAGCACCCGCTTCCCCATCCCTCCGACCCGCTCGAACAGGGCGCGGCGCCCTTCGGCGTCGGCCAGGTCGAGCCGCACCCGCTCCAGCTCGCAGACCGGACGCTCCCCCCACAGCTCCTGCTCCTTGTGCGCGAGAAGCTCGGGAAGGTCGACCTCGATCCAGCGGAGGGAGGGCGGCAGCGGGAGGCGGTAAGGGCGGGTGTCGAAACCGGCGGCGAGGTTCAGCACCGTGTCGGCACCGTCGCGCCGCACGGCTTGCAGGATCAATTCGTCGAAGACCTGGGTGCGGACGATCAGCGCCCACGCCATGGCCCGGGCTCGGGGAATATGGCGCACGATGGCCGCGCCGCGCTCGCCCGCCAGCTTCTTCGCCCAGGGGTCGCGGAAGAGGGCGTCGGGCCGCTCGCTCTCCATTGCGCGGTAGAACGCCACCCACCGGGCCGTGTCCGATACGTTCTCGATCAGCTTGTGGGACATCCGGCGGGCATTCTATCGCGCTACTCCAGCCACGTCTGGAACGTCTCTTCCTGAGCCGGCACCAGGTGGGGATTCCCCATCAGGATCCGGGCGCAGGCGTTCCAGCGCAGGATGGTGTCGTCGTTGCCCGCAGGACGGATGGCAGCGGCCTCTTCATAAAGCTCCATCGCCTCCCGCAGCCACTCGTACGCGTCGTGGCCGGCGCGGGGGCCGCCGCGCTTGAGCTGGGCCTTGGCCCGCCGCTCACAGAAGATGCCCCGGTGGTAGGCGCGGCTGTACTCGTCGCCCATCCGGGACAGGACCTCGCGCGCCTGCTCCACCGCGGAGCCCGGATGGTCGCGGTCGTCGAACTGGTCGGTCAGGGCCAGGAAGAGGGTGAGGAGCGCATTCTGGTTCTCGGGATCGACCTCCAGGACGTCGCGGCAGATGCTCTCGGCCTCCAGGGGCTCGTTCAGGAGACGGTACCGGTGCGCCTTCTCCAGAGCGGCGGGAACGGCTTCCTTCGAGAGGGGCTTCAGTTGAAACATCGTCGGCCCTCCTAGCCCGCGGGCTGGCGGAAGATCCGGAAAAGTCGTCTCACCGGATCGAAGAACTGATCGACCACCCGCTCCTTGAGCGGGATGATGGCATTGTCGGTGATCGTGATCCCCTCCGGACAGACCTTGGTGCAGCACTTGGTGATGTTGCAGTAGCCGATGCCGTGATCTCCCCGCAGGTCCGCGACGCGGTCCTCGCCGTCCAGGGGATGCATCTCCAGGGCCGCGGCGTAGACCAGCAGCCGCGGGCCGATGAACTCCTCGTGGAGGTGGTGCTCCCGCAGCACGTGGCAGACATCCTGGCAGAGGAAGCACTCGATGCACTTGCGGAACTCCTGCACGCGGTCGACATCCTCCTGGGCAACCCGCCAGGTGCCGTCGGGAGCGTCGGGAGGCCGCGGCTTGAACCTCCTGATCTTTTTCTTGGCGCGGAAGTTCCAGGAGACGTCGGTCACCAGGTCCCGGATCACCGGGAAGGCCTTCATCGGCTCGATCGTGACCGGCTCGTCCAGGGGCAGGTCGCTCATGCGGGTCATGCACATGAGCCGCGGCTTGCCGTTGACCTCGGCCGAGCACGAGCCGCACTTGCCCGCCTTGCAGTTCCAGCGCACCGCCAGGTCGTTGGCCGATTCCGCCTGGATCTGGTGCACCGCGTCGAGGACCACCATGCCCTCCGAGACCTCGGTCGAGTAGTCCGCGAATCCTCCGGGTTGACTGCGCCAGATCCTGAACGTCGCCTGGGCCATCACTTCATCTCCTCGATGATCGCCTTGAGCTCCGGGCTCGTCTCGGGGACCGGCTCGCGGGAGACCTGCATCCCGCCGTCCGGGCCTCTGCGCACCACGATGTTGACCTTGCCGAAGGTCTCGTCCTTCTCCGGGAAATCCTCGCGAAACTGGGCTCCCCGACTTTCCTTGCGCTCCAGCGCAGCCCGCGTGATGGCCTCCGAGACCGTGAGCAGGTTGTGGAGGTCGAGGGCCGTGTGCCAGCCCGGGTTGTACTCGCGGTTGCCGACCACGGCGACGTTCGCCGCCCGCTCCCACAGGCTGCGGACTCCGTCCAGGGCGTGCTCCATCTCCGGTCCGAAGCGCACGATCCCGACGAGGCGCTGCATCATCTCCTGGAGCTCGCGCTGGATCGGATACGGCCCTTCGGTGCCAGAACCGTTGCGTTCGAACGGCGCGAAGGCCCTTTGCGTCTCCCTCTCGACCTCCCGGTCGTCGATCCGCGCCGGCCCGTGATCCTTCGCGAACCGTGCCGCGTGCTCGCCGGCCAGCTTGCCGAAGACCAGGAGGTCCGACAGCGAATTGCCGCCCAGCCGGTTCGCGCCGTGCAATCCGGCTCCGCACTCGCCCGCGGCGAAGAGGCCGGGCACGGACGACATCTGGCTCTCGGGGTGGACCCGCACTCCGCCCATCATGTAATGGGTGGTCGGCCCGACCTCCATCGGCTCCCTGGTGATGTCGATCCCGGCCAGCTCCTTGAACTGGTGATACATGCTCGGGAGCTTCTTCTTGATGTGCTCCTCCGCCTTGGGGAGCCTCTCCCGGATCCAGGAAATGTCGAGGAAAACTCCGCCGTGCGGGCTGCCCCGCCCCTCCTTGATCTCGCGCACGATGCAGCGCGCCACGTGATCGCGGGTGAGCAGCTCCGGCGGCCGGCGGGCCTCCTTGTCCCCCTGGCAGTAGCGCCAGCCCTCCTCCTCGTTGTCGGCCGTCTGGCTCCTGTAGTTCGGCGGGATGTCGTCGAACATGAAGCGCCGGCCATCGCTGTTGCGCAGCACTCCACCCTCGCCCCTCACCCCCTCGGTCACCAGGATCCCGCGCACGCTCGGCGGCCACACCATGCCGGTGGGATGGAACTGGACGAACTCCATGTCGATCAGCTCGGCCCCCGCGTCATAAGCCAGGGCGTGGCCGTCGCCGGTGTACTCCCAACTGTTGCTGGTGATCGAGAAGGCGCGGCCGATGCCGCCGGTCGCGAGGATCACCGCCCCGGCCTGGAAGACCTGGCAGCGCCCGCGCTCGCGCTCGTAGCCGAACGCTCCCACCACCCGGTCTCCGTCCTTGAGCAGGGCCGTGACCGTGTGCTCCATGTGGAACTCGATCCCCTGATGGATGCCGTGGTCCTGGAGCGTGCGGATCATTTCGAGGCCGGTGCGGTCGCCGACGTGGGCGAGACGCGGATAGCGGTGGCCGCCGAAGTTGCGCTGCAGGATGCGTCCGTCCTTCGTGCGGTCGAAGAGCGCGCCCCAGGCCTCCAGCTCCCGCACCCGGTCGGGAGCCTCCTTGGCGTGGACCTCGGCCATGCGCGGATGGCTCAGGTACTGGCCGCCCCGCATCGTGTCCGCGAAGTGGACCTTCCACCCGTCGCGGTCGTCCACGTTGGCAAGGGCCGCGGCGATGCCTCCCTCGGCCATGACCGTGTGCGCCTTGCCGAGCAGCGACTTGCAGACCACTCCGACCTTCACCCCGGCAGCCGAGGCCTCGATGGCGGCCCGCAGGCCGGCACCGCCGGCACCGATCACCAGCACGTCGTACTCGTGGCGTGGGACCTCGATCACTAGAAGAGCCTCCAGTCCGTCCAGATCCCCATCGAGCAGAGGCGGACGTAGACGTCGGCGAACGCCACGCTGAACAGGCTCATCCAGGCCCACATCATGTGCCGGCGGTTCAAGCAGCCGACGCAGCGGTACGCCGTGTGGCGCGCGGGCGACCGGGAGAGCCGGTCCAGGTACCCACCGACCAGATGGCGGAGCGAGTGGCAGCCGAAGGTGTAGCCGGCCAGGCAGACCGTGTTCGCGGCCAGCACCAGCGTGCCCACGCCGAGGCCGAAGGAGGCCTGGCCGGTGGCCGGATCCGTGAACCAGAGCGCCTTCCACACGTCATGAACGAGAAAGGCGAGGACGATCAGGGCGAGATAAAGGAAGTACCGGTGGACGTTCTGGAGGATCAGCGGGAACGAGCGTTCGCCGCGGTAGCCCTTGCGCGGCTCGCCCACGGCGCAGGAGGGCGGATCGGCCCAGAACGCCTTGTAATAGGCCCCTCGGTAGTAGTAGCAAGTGAGGCGGAAGCCGCCGGGAGCCCAGAGGATGAAGAAGGCGGCCGACCACGGGAACCAACCGGGCCACCAGTCCGGCTTGCCGCCGAACCAACTGTGCTCGGCGTCGCCGAAGATCTCCGGGGAGTAGAACGGGGAAAGGTAGGAGCCGGAGCGAAAGTGCGCACCCTGGAACGCCGCCCAGGTCGCGTAGACGATGAAGGCGGAGAGCGCGAGAAAGACCAGCAGCGGCTGCACCCACCACGCATCCCGCCGCGCCGTTTCGCCAAAACCCCGCCGTCCGAGAACGACCGTGTCGCCCATGACTGCCGCCTCCCGTTTGGAGCCGAGTCCGTCTGAGTCCGGGGGTATTGAAGCCCACGGCGGGGGAGGGTGTCAATCGGGCGGGCACGGCGGCCAGGCGAGCGGGCTCATCTTGCGGGAGAAGGCCAGATAGAGAGCGCCGTCGAACTGGG
>DASUNJ010000454.1:0-5536 GCA_036277235.1 Thermoanaerobaculia bacterium
CGGCCTTCATTGCTCTACCGCACGAAGCAGGAATTGGCGCCAAGACCTTTTTCTCGACACCAAAACCGTCAACCGATAGCTCCCAAGGTCCCATGGCCGGAAAAATCCTTAAAGACAGTAAGGTTCATGAATAATCCAGGCTAGTGGTCCACCTTGACGACGCTCTTGTACCAACCAACCAAACGCTCGCTGTGTTTTGGACGCAAATCGTCATTGTTAATACGGGGTCTTCGCAAGCTGGAATTGAGAATGTTTACACGGCAATGCCTATCAATCTGGACCTTCCAGCCGCAGCAATTGTCGTTTAGACTCTGAACCTAGAAGGTGTGGGAGGTCTCTACAGGACACCATCCTCCGAAGCAGCTCAAGTGGAAATGCCGTACATCTTGCCACCGCAGGGAGTATTGAGGCTTTTTGCGAGAGGGGTGATCCCTGTCGACGACCAAGTTGTGCAACAGATCAGCTCCGATGCGCGCTTCGCCACCTCTCCTGATCGAGTCATCACTACTGTGTTTCGCCACCAGCGCAATCGATTGGGTGCCTCTAGCCCTCCAATCCTCGACGCCGAAAGCCGGCTCAGAGAGCACTATCTGCCCTTCAGAGCGGGAGCAACTCTCGTGGGCTCATCAAGGGATCTGATCGTTGATTTTGATCTGGATTTCCCCGAGTAGTAATGGCGCGCCGCCTAACCCAAGCGCTCCACCGGACGGCAACCGCGCTTTGCGCATTTGCCGCTCGGTGAGCTTCAGGGGCGTTGAGCGATGCCAGGGCAGAATGCGAACTACACTGCACGAGACACTCGCAGGATCGAGATGACTTCACTTGGCGGGCATACACTGAACTCTCTTCTCTTGGCAGCTCTCTTGTTCAATGGCTGCAAGGAGCCAGCCAGCTTTGTCAAGACAGGGCCGTTGTTTACGGTGGCAGAGAGCTCATCTCCCGCTAAAGTCTTGGTCCACGTCTACTGGCCACGCGAGGAGCAGGGGCGGCGCAAGAGGCTCTGGGTAGGGCTGTGCGACGGTTTGAGTGAAGAGATTGAACCCGATCGTTACACGACTCTCGTGTTGGAGCCTGGCCCTGCTTGTTTAAGCGCCGAGATACTCTGGGATCTCCTGCCGCTTGACGGCTTCGCGGCCCAAGAAGTGTCGAGAGTGGAGCTTAATGCCGAGGCGAGCCACACAGTTTTTCTCCGCGTTGAGCAGGCACGGACCTTCTTTACCTCCCAATACATTCTCCGACAGGTTGAGCCATCTGAGGCTGATCCCGAGATCAGGAGGTGCCGCCGGCTTGTCCCCCTCTCTCCTGACGAGCTGGCCCGCAAGTATTGAGGCTTCCAGCAGACGCCGGCCTGCCGCCAAGATCCCGCACATCCTATGGGATCTCGTCGTGCACCGGCCGGGTGGCGGCATGATACAAGGGGATGTTAGGCTGCGCCCCGTCATGGAGAGCGAAGAGGCATGAAAGGCTGGTACGCCGGCCTGCTCGCGGGGCTCCTGCCGATCCTGCTCCTCGGCTTCGGCTACAGCGCCCTCGCCGACCGCACGGCTTTCGTGCTCTGGGCCTTGGGCTTGTCCGTCGCCTGGGTCCTTCTGCTGCGCCAGGGGATGGAAGCGGGGCTGCGTAGATCGCTGCTCGCGGGCTGGCTCCTGCTTCTGCTCGCCGCGGGGCTCGCCGGGTTCGCCTGGCTCGAATCGAAGCACCATGAATCTTTAGATCTCGGTTTCCGCGCGGTCCTGCCCGGGATCTAGCGTCCTGCCTTCACCTCGCCGCGCAGCGCGGGAGTGGCCGCGGGGCTTCTGGGTGCGGCGGGGCTGGCCGGGTTCGGGCTGGCATTTCTCAAGAGAGAGGCGCGATGAGGAAGAAGGTCCGTCTGTACCAGGTGGCCAACGCCCGCTCCGGGGACAAGGGGGACGCCAGCAACGTCGGCCTGATCGCCAAGAGCCCGCAGCTCTTCGAGATCATCCGGGAGCAGGCGACCGAGGAGCGGGTCAAGGAGCACTTCCGCGAGGTCTGCCGCGGCAGAGTCGACCGCTACGAAGTGCCCAACCTGCTGGCGCTCAACTTCATCCTGCACGACTCCCTGGGCGGCGGCGGCACGGAGAGCCTGAAGACGGACGCCCAGGGGAAGACCCATGCCCAGGGGCTCCTCCAGATGGAGATCGAGGTTCCGGAGGAGCTTTTGTGAACGATCGTCCCTACGAGCGGCTGGAAGTCCGGCGCGACCGTGATCTCCTCTGGGTCACGTTGAACGATCCGGACCGGGCCAACGCCCTGTCCCCGGCCCTGATGGAGGAGCTGACCTCGCTCTACCGCACGCCGCTGCGCTCCGAGGGCATCCGCGCCGTGATCCTCTCCGGCGCGGGGAAGAACTTCTCGGCCGGCGCCGATCTGGAGCACCTGCGATCCCTCCTCGACGCGAGCGAGGACGAGAACCTGCGCGACTCGCTGCGCATGCGCGACCTGTTCGAGGCGGTGCTGCGGCAGGACACGCTGACCATCGCCCTGGTCCAGGGTTCCTGCGTGGCCGGCGGCTGCGGCCTGGCCACGGCGCACGACTTCGTGATTTCTGCGGAAGACGCCCGGTTCCTCTACAGCGAGGTGCGGATCGGGTTCGTCGCGGCCCTGGTGGCCACCTACCTGCCGCTGCGCCTGCGCGGCTCGGACATCCGCGAGCTGCTCCTGTTCCCGCGTTTTCTGGAGGCGCGCCAGGCGCTGGAGATCGGCCTCGTCAACCGCGTCTGCCCCGCGGAGGATCTGCGCAAGGTCGGCGAGGCGCTGGCCGCGGAGATTCTGCAGACGGCGAGCTCCGAATCCCTCGCCCGCACCAAGCGGCTGCTCCTCGATGTGCTCGGCCGGCCGCTCGACCAGGCCATGCTCCATGCCGCGGGCGTCAACGCCGCCGCGCGGGGGACGGCGGACTGCAAGCACGGCATCGCGACCTTCCTGGAGACCAAGAAGCCTCCTCGCTGGAGGGATTGAGGCGGAGCCGTATGCGCCTGATCCTGTTCGACATCGACGGCACGCTGCTGGAATGCGGACCCCAGGTCCGGCCGATCCTGACGGAAACCCTCGTCGAAATCTTCGGCAGGATCGGCAACATCGACCGCTACGACCTGAGCGGCCGGACCGATCCGCGCATCGCGCTCGACCTTCTGATGGAAGCCGGGCTGTCCGAGCTGGAGATCCTGGCGCGCCTGCCCGAGGTGAGGACGAAGTACGCCGAGAGGCTGGAGAGGGAGCTCGACGGGGAACGCATGCGGCTGCTCCCCGGGGTCTCCGAGACCCTCGAATCCCTCGCCCGGCGGAAAGACGTCGTCCTGGGGCTGGTGACGGGCAACTGGGAGCCGGGGGCCCGGACCAAGCTTTCCCGTTTCGACCTGAACCGGTTCTTCGACTTCGGGGCGTTCGGCTGCGACGGGGTGGAGCGATCGGACCTGCCGCCCGTTGCCCTGGAGCGGGCCGAGCGGATCACGGGCCGGAGCTTCCGTCCCGAGGAGGCGTTGATCGTGGGAGACACGATCCACGACGTGGCCTGCGGAAAAGCGCACGGCATCCCGGTGCTCGCGGTCGCGACCGGCCGGACGACTGCCGAGACCCTGCGGGAGGGCGGGGCGGACCGGGTGGTAGCGGATCTGACTGAGATCGCTGACTGGTGATGTAGGGGAGGGGTTTACCCCCTCCCGGCGGGGGCAAGCCCCGCCCCTACATAGAGGTCTTGCTACGCCGCGAGCGGCCCGCCGGCCCTTTCCCACTCGACCATGCCGCCGGTCAGCTCCACCACCCGGCGCACTCCGAGAAAGCGCAGCGCGAGGCTCGCCGCCCGCATGGCCGGGTCCTCCGGCTGCTGCCCGACGACGATGAACTCGGTCCGGTCGTCCGTCCCATCCGGCAGGGCGTGGATCCCCTCCGGCGGAGAGGACAGGGCGCCGGGGATGTGGCCGCGGTCGTACTCCTCCCGCGTGCGCACGTCGACGATCCGGTAAGGGGGGAAGGGCGCGCGGATTCGGCGGCGCACCTCGCCCGCGTGGGTCTTGAAGATCACACCATCGAAATGTGGGTCCATGTGGCCTCCTGGCTGGGGGGATGCTATCCCACCAGGTGCCGGCGGAACCAGCGCTGGGTGGCGTTGAGGGCCTGGATGAGTTGCGGAGTGGGACCGACGAACGGGTGCCGGGCGCCGAAAGTGTGGTTGGCGGCGGGGATTCGGAGCAGCTCTCCCGAAGAGGATTCGGCCAGGCGGTCCGCCTCAATTACGGGGACGCTCTCGTCCTCCTCCCCATGAACGATCAGCCACGGGGCGCGGACGGCGTGGGCGGCGGCCAGGACGTCCAGCTCGTCGCCGCGGGTCTCCAGCTCTTCTAATAGATTGAGCCCGAGGGCGAGCTGCTGTCCGGTGCGGGCGTTGACCACGGGGAACTGGCCGTCGCGGCGCCAGGCATCCTTTTGCTCGGGGGTGTAGAGGTCGAAGCCGGCCACGGACGCCCAGGTGACCAGGGCACGAATGGGTTCGCGAGCGGCGGCAAGGATGGCGTTGCCGCCCCCTCGGCTATGGCCGAAGAGCCCCAGCCGGGTGCGGTCGACCCGTCCGGGAGCGAGCGTCTCGCCGGTCGCCGCCATCACGGCGAGGAGATCGGCGAGCTCCCGGCCGTGGGTGTTGGACCGGAAGGCGTCCGGGTCGGTTACGAGGTCGTCCCCGGGGAGCATGCCCGCGCCGGAGAGGTTGAAGCGGATCACGACGAAGCCCCGGTCGGCCAGCAGGGCGGCGAGGTAGGGGAAGAATCCCCAATCCAGGAAGCCCTTGAATCCGTGGCAGACGACCACCGCCGGCCGCTCGCCCGGCTCGTCCGGCAGGTCGATCAGCCCGTGGAGAGATCCGAGCGTGAATGGAACGGTCGTGCCCATGGGCGCATTGTAGACTCACCCCCATGGCCACTAAACCATTGCCTCTTGACGGGATCGAGATCGGTGAGCCGGACGGCTTCCCGGTGCCGCTCCGTTATGGAGCGGTCGAGGAGGAGCACCGTGCGCTTCGGGAAGGCGCCGGTATCGCCGGCATTGCCGACCTTTCCTGGCGCGGGCGCCTGGAGCTGCTCGGCGCCGACCGTCTCCGCTTCCTGCACAACTACGTGACCTGCGATGTGAAGGGGCTGACCCCTGGCACCGGCGCGTATGGCTTCTTCACCAATCCCCAGGGTCGCGTCCTCTCGGACGCCGTGGTCCTCGCCCACGAGGACCGCTTGTGGGTCGAGGTCGGTCCAGGCCAGGAAGAGCCGATCGCAGCGCACCTGAAGAAGTACCTCCTCGCCGACCGGGTGGAGGTCCGGAGCCTGGACGACATGCTGCCGATCGTCGTCCTGGGTCCCAGGGTCGAGGAGATCCTCGGAGCCGATCTGTCCTCCCTTGGGGAGCCTTGGAGCCACGGCCGGATTTCAGTCCATGGCACGGAGGTGGAGCTGCAGCGCCGAGGCCTGATGGGGGCTCCCGCCTGGACGTTGTGGGTCTCGGACTCAATTGCGGCGCCGCTCGTCGAGCAGTT
>DASUNJ010000455.1:0-3812 GCA_036277235.1 Thermoanaerobaculia bacterium
GCCGACCTCAACGTCGACTCGCTCCAAGGGCTGCAGATCGTGGCCGCCATTGAGAACGAGTTCGGCCTCATCGTGCCCCCCGAAGAGATGGACATGTACTCCAGCGTCGGCCGGATCGTCAGCACGATCGAGGAAATCACCGCCCGGACCGCGGGTCCGCAGCGGATCGACTGAGGGCGCACCCGCGGTGTCAGGCGGCGCGGCGCTTCCCCAGCACCCGCTCCTCCACCTCTGGTGGGAAGCGGAAGCGACCGCGTTCGCCGTGCCGGCCCTCGGCCGTTCGTGCCCAGAGCAGGAAGCGCTTGCCGAGCCGCTTCGCCACCTGGCGCACCAAGCGCGTCTTGCCGAGCACGACGTGGAGCACGGCGAGCAGGCCGCCCCAGGCGAAAGAGGGTCGCGGCACGCGCAGCATGACGACGAAGCGGGGCGCCATGAGCCGGCGCATCGCCCACACCGGCAGGCTGTCGAGGAAGCTCGGCAGGAATCCCTGGGGGATCGCCAGGAGCTGGCGGACGAGCCGCGTGCCGTCCTCGGATGGCCGGAACTGCCGGCGGTCGATCGCCGCCAGCAGTGCCGCCGTGTCCTCGAGGTCGCGCGGCTGGAGGCGCTCCTCCATCCCGAGCAGCCAGGCGAGGACGCGCCAGTACATGAGCGTCGCCTCACGGTCCGGCGGCGGCAGCTCGAGCCCCAGCTCGGCGAGTCCCTCGAGATCCCAGACGGTGAACGCCGCGACCGCCCCGGCGAGGTCCTCCTGGTTGATCGGCGCTCCCCACTCCGGCTGCCAGGGCGGAAGCTCCCGGGTCGGCGGCAGGCGCGGATCGGGGAGCACCCACAGCCGGACCACCGAATGGTGGAGGCGCAGCTTCTGCATCGCATAGACCGCCTGTGTCTTCTCCGGCTGCACCCGCAGCGCGCCGAACACGGCGACGTCGAGCAGGAGCTGCGTGATTTCGAGCAGCAGCCGCCGGACCATCGACGGGTTGAAGACGTCTGCGCGGGCGAAGCTCAGGTCGGAGTTCGCATTGGCGAAGTACTGGGGGAGCGACTTGAAGAACAGGATGAGCAGCGTCTCCGGCGCATGCTGCCGGAAGAGCTCCTGGCCGCGGGCGAGTTGGGCCTCGTCGACCCAGTCCGGGTAGGTGAGGGGGGCGGCGAGGAAGGCGCGCACGCCCGCGGGGACCTGGTCGGACAGCGGCGCATCCCAGGTCTGGAGGAAGCGGTTGAGGCGGGCCAGGGCGTCCGGTCCACCGTCGGCGAGGACCTGCGCGATCAGCGGATCGGTCACGGGATCGCCGAGGTCCCGCATGCGGTCGAAGAGCTCGTCTGGCCAGTGTTCCAAGCTCATCTTCACCTCCCTGTCAAAGCAGTCCTGAAAAAGACTAACATAAGAAGTTCTTACATACGCTTCGGGAGGATCCGATCGTGAGCTCACCGATCATCTCTGCCGCCAGCGCTGCCGCTTCCTCGCACGAGCCAGTCCGTCCACGAGCTCAGAGCCTGCCCCGCGACGTCTTTCAGAAGTTGCTGCGGCTCAACCCCTGGCGATGGTGCTTCGCTCTCGCCGTGGACTGGGCACTGGTGGCCATGGCGATCGTCGCCGCCGGTTGGATCGACCGCTGGTATGGATACGCAGGAGCGTTGCTCCTCATCGGCAGGAGCCAGCACGCCATCGTCGTGCTCGGCCACGAAGGAGCGCACCGCGTGATCAGCCGGCGGCGGCGGCTGAACGACTGGCTCACCCAGGTCTTCTGCTTCTGGCCGATGGGCACCGACATGCACACCTACCGGGATTTCCACTTCCCGCACCACCGGCACCTCAACACGCCGATCGATCCCGAGATGAAGTACCGGGAGATGGGAGCGCCGGGTTGGGATGTGCCGCGGGCGCGCTGGCAGGTGGGATTGCGGTTCGCCGCCGACCTGGCCGGCCTTGGAGCGCTCGAGATGTACCGGATCTTCCGCTTCACCCAGCCGCGGACCTGGCGCGCCGCGGCTGGGCCGCTCGCACTGCACGGCGCGGTCCTCCTCGCCTGCGGCCTCGCCGGGGCGTGGTGGATCCCCGCCCTTTGGTGGGGCGCGGGGTTCACCTCCTTCGCCGCAGTGTGGCGCTTCCGCTGCTGGATGGAGCACCTGGGCACCGAGGACACCCATCGCCTCCATCTGACTCCTCTGCAGGCCTGGCTTTTCGCCCCGCGCAACATCTGGCTGCACTGGGAGCACCACCACTGGCCGGGGGTGCCATACTGGAATCTCCCGGCGCTGCGCAAGCTGACGCCGGGCGAGCCGGTCGTCCGGCTGGGGGAGCTGTTCCGCTACTACGAGCGCTGCGCCCGGATCGCCTCCGGCGCACCCATCCTCGATGACGAAGGGCGACCGGCGGTGGACCTTGCACGCCGCCTGGAGGAAAGACCGGCATGGCGGATCCACTGACCACCGCGGCGAGGGAGCGCGAGGGCTACGTCGAGCTCAACGAAAACAGGACCTTCTACATCGAACGCGGAGGCGGCGAGGGCGTGCCCATCATCCTGGTACACGGCTGGAGCCTCGACGTCACCTACTGGCGGCAGGTGATGGATCACCTGCCGCCGGGCGTCCGCGTGTGGGCCTACGACCTGCGCGGCATGGGCCAGTCGTCGGGCGGAGAGACCCCCTACCGCTTCGAGCTGCTGGTCGACGACCTCGAAGCCTTCCGGCAGACTTTCGGCATCGACCGGCCTCTCGTCTGTGGACACTCGCTGGGCGGCGACCTGGCCGCTCAATATGCCGTGAGCTTCCCCGGCCGTGCCGCCAGCTTCGTTCTGATCGACGCCCCGGGGCGGCCGAACCTGCTGATCAATCCGATCGTCGCTTTCCTGCTGCGGGTGGCGTTGCCGCTGCTGAAATGGCTGGGAATGAAGCAGCCGCTGAAGTTGCTGGTGCCGCTGCTGCGCATCCTTTTCTTCTCCCCCGCCTGGCGCCGCAACCACCCGCGAGAGCTGGTTGCCTGGCGCTGGCAGTTCCTGCAGAGCAACGTACACGCGATCGTCAACGCGCTGGCCGCGGAGGCCTACCGCCGGGTGCTGCGCCTCGCCTTGCAAGAGGTGACGGAGCCGGTAACCGTGGTGCGCGGCAGCCGCGACCTGATCGTCTCGCAGCGGCAGGCGGACTCGTTCGTGCGCTGCATCGCCAACTCCACTTTCAAGCTCCTTCGCGGCAGCGGCCACATGACCCCCGTCGAGCGCCCTGCCGAGCTGGCGGAAATCATCGCCGAGGCTGCGGCGGCCCTGGCTAGTAGTCGCGCAGCACTACCTGGTCCATGAGCGGACGGGCGACGTTGACCGACAGTTGGTCAAACGTGGCCTCCTTCATGTGCTCGCCCCAGGCAGCCAGGTCGCGCTGCAGGCGGTCCCGGGGGAAGACGCGGCCCTGGGACACCACCGCCACCAGGGTGTCGAGGGCCGCGAGATCGCGAGTCGGGTCCTCACGGAAAACCAGCAGGTCCGCCGGCGCGCCAGGCTCGAGACGCCCGAGCTGCCGCTGACGCAGGCCGCGGCCGGCCCGCCACGTCCCCATGGCCCAGATCGCCTCCGGCGGGATGCCGGCGGCGGCAAACAGCTTCATCTCCTCGTGCAGCGCGGCGCCCGGCACTACGAACGGCTGCAGGCAGTCGGTGCCGATGTAGACCTCTGCCCCGGCCGCCCAGAGACGGCGCACCAGCTCGCGCTTCTTGGGCAGCGAGGCGCGGAGCTGGGCGAACAGCTCCGGCGGCAGGTTGCGGTAGATCGGCAGGCCGTCGGCCGGGTGCCAGACCACCTCGCGCCAGACTCGCGGCA
>DASUNJ010000456.1:0-7359 GCA_036277235.1 Thermoanaerobaculia bacterium
CGGGCGGGTGGCTTCGAAAAAGGCGCTCAGGTAGAGGAGCGGCGCCGGGAGCAGCGATCTCTCCAGCAGGAACAGCGTGATCAGCAGCCGGCCCACGCGGCCGTTGCCGTCCAGGAACGGGTGGATGGCCTCGAACTGGTAGTGCAGGAGCGCGGCTTGGACGAGCGGCGGCAGCGAGGTATCGTGCAGAAAGCGCTCTAGGGAATCGAGCGCCTCCATCATGTCGGCCGGAGGCGGTGGGACGTAGGTGGCATTCTCCGGCCGGGACCCAGGAGCGCCGATCCTGTTCTGGGACCGCCGGAATTCGCCAGGGGTGGCCTGGTCCCCCCGGACACCTTCCATGAGCCGTGCGTGGAGCTCGCGGAGGAGACGCAGGGAGAGAGGAAGGCTCCTGAGCCGCTCGACCCCGTACTCCAGGGCCACGACATAATTGGCCACCTCCCGGAGGTCGGCGGGACTCCGCTCGACGCTGGCGCCGGCCTCCGCGGCCAGCAGCTCGCCGAGGGAGGCCTGGGTGCCCTCGATCCGGCTGGAGAGGACGGCCTCCCGCCGGATGAAGGGCCGGAGCAGGAGGTGAGGGTTGGGCAGCCGCGCGCCCTCCCCGGCCAATCGTCCCAGGGAGCGGTCGGCATCCGAGAGCGCCCGCACCAGTCCGGGAGTCCAGGTAAGCTCCGGAGGGAGGGGGGCGGGCACGAAGGCCAGGTAGCCCTCCGGCGTGCGGACCGTCCGCCCGCTCAATACCCCTCCTGTTTGCGGCGGCGAAAAGAGGACATGGCCCTTATTATCGATCAGGGCCGGTTTCGATAATAGTGGGCTGTCTAATCGCAGCACCTGCGCGCGCCCCCGGTCGCACCATTTGTGGTACATTCCAGGCGTGGCGAATGAGGGCCCAGAAGGCAAAGAGCCCGTTCTGGGCGTGGTCTTCTATCGCACCGAGGCAGGCAATGAGCCTGTGCGCGAGTGGCTCAAGGACCTGAAGCGGGAGGACCGGAGAGCGGAATGAAGAAGAAGCACATCGGCAGCGATTTCGACGACTTCCTGCGAGAGGAGCATCTCCTGGAGGTCGTGCAAGCCACCGCTGCCAAGCGGGTGATCGCCTTTCAGATTGCCCAGGAGATGGAGCGCCGCAAGCTGAGCAAGTCGGAGATGGCCAGCCGCATGAAGACCAGCCGGCCGGCGTTGGAGCGATTGCTGGATCCTGACAATCCCTCGGTGACGCTTTCCACTCTGGAACGGGCTGCGTCGGCAGTCGGCAAGAGACTGAAGGTCGAGCTGGCCTGACCTCCCCCCTTCCCTCCTGCGTATCTGGGAGGGGACCTGTAACAATCCCCCGGAAGGAGCGTTTCTATGAGCGAAGGAGAAAGGAGGGCCAAGGCCGTGCACGCGGCAGCCTACAAAGATTCGACAGAACGGCCCCCGGAGGCGCTTGAAACCCTCTTCCGGGAGCACCATGGGAGCGTCTTCCGCGCCGCCTACCGCATCACAGGCGACGCCTCCGATGCCGAAGACGTCCTTCAGACCGTATTCACCAGGCTCCTGCGCCGCGAAGAGCAGCCAGACCTTTCCGACAGTGCCGGGAGCTACTTGCACCGTGCGGCGGTCAATGCCGCCCTCGACCTGATCCGGGCGCGCAAGCGGTCCCGGACCGTGGACCTGGATGGCGTCGGCGAGCATCTCGTCGATCACGCCGATCCCGGACCCGAGCGCCGCCAGGGGAGCCGCGAGCTCGCCAAGCGGCTGCGGGAGGCCATGACCCGCCTCTCCCCCCGCCAGGCCGAGATCTTCACGATGCGCTATTTCGAGGGGCTGGGCAACCTGGAGATCTCCAAGGCGCTCGGCGCCACACAGACTTCGATCGCTGTCATCCTGCACCGCGCGCGGCACCGCCTCCAGAAGGAGCTGGGGTCGCTGGAAGGAGAATTGTCATGAGCCTCTTCAAGAGAAACGACGAGACCCTCGACCAGGCAATCGCCGAGGTCACGGGCGAGCCGATCGATCCCGCAGTGGTCGAGCAGGCCGCGGCCCGGGTTTGGGAGCGTCTTTCGCAGGGCGCCCCCGTCCATAAGCTGGAATCCCAGCCGGCTGCGGTGGCTCCGGAAGCGAACACCGTCCACAGCCTCAAGGGCTGCGAGGACTTCCAGGCCCTGATCCCCGCCTTCGTCCGGGGTGAGCTGCCCGCGGCCCGGGCCCTCCTGGTCGAGGACCACACCCGCACCTGCGTTCCCTGCCGCCGCGCCCTGCGCGAGGCCCGCGAAGGAAAGGCGAAGGAGGTCCGTCCGGCCGCTTCCGCCTCCATCCTCTCCGGCCGCCGCTCCCGGCTGGTCTGGCAGAGCCTCGCCGCCGCCCTGGTCGTCGGCGTCGGCATCGGCCTCTTCCTCCTCATCGGGGAGATGATGGCCGGCGGCTCCAACATGGCCCGCATCGAGTCCGTCGAAGGACTGCTGTTCGAGATCGACGGCCAGACCATCCGCGAGGTCAACGCCGGCGATTCGATCGACGAAGGCCAGGAGATCCGCACGGCCAAGGGCTCGACCGCCCTGGTGCGCATGGCGGACGGCTCCGGCATCGAGCTCTCCGAGCGCGCCACCCTGGCGCTCGAGGCCAGCCGCAAGGGCAACACCATCCACCTCGACGGCGGTCGCGTGATCGTCGAGGCGGCCAAGCAGCGGGACCGGCACCTGTTCGTGTCGACCAGCGACTCGCTGGTCTCGGTCACCGGCACCATCTTCTCGGTCAACAACGGCACCAAGGGCACCCGCGTGTCCGTGGTCGAGGGCGAAGTGCGGGTCAAGCAGGCCCGCCGCGACGACATCCTCCACCCCGGCGACCAGGTGACCACCCATGCCAGCGTGTCCGCGGTTCCGATCGGGCGCGAGGTCGCCTGGAGCCGCAACGCGCAGGAGTACGAGAAGCTCCTGGCCGAGTTGACCGCCCTGGGCAAGGAGATCGACGCCCAGGTCGAGCGCCCCGGCCTGCGCTATTCGACGAAGCTCCTGGACCTCGCCCCCGAGGGCACCATGGCCTTCATCGCGCTGCCCAACCTCGCCCACAGCCTGAGCGAGACGCACCGCATCCTCGACCAGAAGCTCGACACCAACCCGACCGTGCGCCAGTGGTGGGACGAAACCCTCGGCACGTCGCAGAAGCAGCAGAAGTTCCGCGAGATGATCCAGAAGATCGGCGACCTGGGCCGCCACCTGGGCGACGAGATCGCGATCGCCATCCCGGCTGACGCCGAGGGCAAGGACGACGACGTGCCGGTGATCATGGCCGAGGTGACCGACGAGGCCGGGTTCCGCGCCATCCTGGAGCAGGAGATCGCGGAGATCCGGAGCAAGCACGGCGACGGCGACATCATCATCGTCGACGACCCCGCGGCCCTCTCCGGCATCCTGAGAGACGGCATGTACCTCTGGGTGGGCAACGGCCTGTTCGTGGCCTCGCCCAACGGTTCCCAGATCGCCCGGATCGCGGCTGGCGGCAGCAGCCCCTTCACGGGGACTCCCTTCCGCGCCCGGATCGCCCAGGAGTACCAGGACGGCGCCGGCTGGCTGTTCGCGGCCGACATCGCCGGGTTCATCTCCGACGAGACGCCGGACCCCGAGGCCGAGGCGCTGGGCGTCCGCGACCTCCAGCACTTCATCGTCAACCGGCAGGAGGTCGAAGGCCGCGCGGACACCCGCGCCGCCCTGACCTTCAGCCAGCAGCGGCGGGGCATCGCCTCGTGGCTGGCGGCGCCGGCTCCGATGGGCGCGCTGTCCTTCATCTCTCCCGACGCCAACCTGGCCTCCGCGTTCATCGTCAAGCAGCCGGCGAGCGTGCTCGACGATCTGCTCGCGGCCAGCCCCGAGATGGCGGCCGAGCTGGAGAAGGTGCGGCAGGAGCACGGGTTCGACGTCCGCGACGATCTGGCCGCTCCGCTGGGAGGCGAGGTCGTGTTCGCGGTGGACGGCCCGCTGCTGCCCACCCCCTCGTGGAAGCTGGTGGCCGAGGTCTACGACCCGGCGCGCCTCCAGCAGACCCTCGAGAAGATGGTGCAGCACGTCAACGACGAGATGCGCAAGGAAGGCAAGCCCGGCATAACGGTGCAGCAGGAGGAGGTCGGTGGCCGTACCTTCTACAGCATCCAGAGCAAGCAGCCCAAGATGGGCTTCGACTACACCTTCGAGGACGGCTACCTGGTGGCCGCTCCGACCCGTGCCCTGCTCGAGCGGTCGCTCCAGCAGCGCGAGTCGGGCGTCAACCTGGCGAGCCATCCCAAGTTCCGCGACCTCCTGGGCCAGGACGGCCAGGTGAACGTCTCGGCCTTCGTCTACCAGAACCTTCAGCCCGTGCTCGAATCGGCCGGCAAGCTGGTGCCGCAGGAGATCAAGGGCAGCGGGAAGGAAAATCAGCTCAAGAACCTGATCCTCGGTCAGGGTCCCACGCTGATCTACGCCTACGCCGAGGAGGACCGTATCCTCTTCGCGAGCACCAGCACCAGCCCGCTGGGCCTGAACCTCCAGACGCTGGCCGGCATGGGCGGCGTCCTGGGAATGATGGACCACGCCCACGGCGAAGCGGAGCGCATGCAGGCTGAAACTTCGGGCGACGAAACCCGGTAAGTCAGTCTGACGACAATGTAGGGGCGGGGCTTGCCCCCGCCCGGGAGGGGGTAAACCCCTCCCCTACATCCTGAAGTGAAGAAGGAGGGAGCAACGTGGTGAATCTGGCGATGAAGACGGCTCTGGAGAACGATCCAACGCCTGTGGCGGCCCCGGCCGTCCCGGTGGTGGAGCTCCAGGGGCTGGAGGTGAAGCTTGGAGGGCGTCCGATCCTGCAGGGGTTGAACGCCACCCTCTCCGGCCGCTGCATCGGTCTCCTGGGCCCGAACGGAGCCGGCAAGACCACGCTGCTCCACACCCTTCTGGGCTTCTACAAGACGAGCGGCGGCACCGCCCGCGTCCTCGGCCGGGACATCCGGACGGAGACGCGGGAGATCCGCTCTTTCATGGGTTACATGCCGGAGAACGACGCCTTCATCGCCGGCCTGACCGGCGTGCGTTTCGTCCGGCTGATGGCCGAGCTCTCGGGCCTGCCGCCGGCGCAGGCCATCGAGCGCGCGCACGAGGTTCTCTTTTATGTCGGTCTGGGCGAGGCCCGCTACCGCGCCATCGACGGCTACTCCCTCGGTATGCGGCAGGCGGCCAAGCTGGCCCAGGCCCTGGTCCACGGACCTAAATTGATCTTTCTCGACGAGCCCACGAACGGGCTCGACCCGGTGGCCCGCGAGCGCATGCTGCGGCTGATCCGGGACATCCGCGACAACCGCGAGGGAGGCGGAGTGCGGATGATCCTCTCCTCCCATCTCCTGCGCGACGTCGAGGAGTGCTGCGACGAGGTGCTGGTGCTCAAGCAGGGCAAGGTGGCGGTCACCTGCGACCTGGAAGCGGAGCGGCGTTCCAACCGCAACTTCCTCGACCTGGAGCTGCGCACCGAGAGCGGCGCGGCGTCCGATCCCGGCTTCTCCGCGGCGCTCGAAGCGCTCGGGGCCGAGGTCGCGGCCAGCTCGCGCCAGCGCATCAAGGTCGTGCTGCCGGAGGGGGTCGGGGTCCGCGACCTCTACAAGCTGGCAGCCGAGCGCAAAGTGCAGATCCGCCGGCTGGACTACAAGCGGGATTCTTTGGAAGACATCTTCCTGAAAGCGATGGAGGTCTAGGCCATGGCGGTCTACGGTCGGAGCTACCGGCGCTACGCGGGGGTGCTGACCCCCACCTGGTCGCGCTTTCTCATCTTTCCGCGCTACGCCTACGAGACGGTGTTCAAGAGCAAGCTCTTCGTGGCGTTTTACTCGCTCTGCTTTCTCATGCCGTTCGTGGGCTTGCTGCTGATCTATCTGCACCACAACATGAGCGCCCTGAGCTTCCTCGACCTGCCGGCCGAGGAGCTGAAGAAGTTCCTGCCCATCGACAACAACTTCTTCTACGTCGGCACCTGGGTGCAGGGCGCGCTGTCGTTCCTGCTCGTGCTCCTGGTGGGGCCGGCGCTGATCTCGCCCGACCTGCGCAACAACGGGCTGGCGCTCTACCTGTCGCGGCCGTTCTCGCGCAGCGAGTATGTACTGGGCAAGATGTCGGTGCTGCTGATCCTGCTCTCGGCGATCACCTGGATCCCCGCCATTCTGCTCTACCTCTTCCAGGCCTACCTGGACGGGGGAGCCTGGCTCGGGAGCCATCTGCGGCTCGGCTTCGCGATCTTCGTGGGGAGCTGGGCCTGGATCCTCTTCCTTTCGGTCCTGACGCTGGCGGTGTCGGCCTGGGTGAAGTGGCGGCCGGTGGCCCGCATCGCCCTGATCGTCATCTTCTTCGTCTCCATGGGCTTCGCCGGAGTGATCGCGGAGGTCCTCGACACCTGGGCAGGGATGCTGGTCTCGCCCTGGTTCGTGATCGCTTCCATCTGGACCCAACTGTTCAACATCCCGGTGGGCGACGGCGAGTTCCTGCCGCCGCCGGCCGTGGCCTGGACGGCTCTGATCACGGGCGGCCTGATCTGCCTCTGGCTCCTCTCGCGGCGCATCCGCGCCTACGAGGTGGTCCGATGAATGCGCTTGGCAAGACGGACAGCCGGATCGTCATCGAAAACGTTTCGAAGTTCTACGGCGAGGTCCTGGGGATCAACAAGGTCAACCTGACGATCCCGCCCGGGATCACCGGCCTGGTGGGGCCGAACGGCTCGGGCAAGACCACCTTGATGAACCTGATGGTGGGATTGATCCGTCCGACTCGGGGCGAGATCCGGATTCTGGGCGTCGCGCCGGACCATCCCGAGGAGCTGTTCCGGCTGGTCGGCTACTCGACGCAGTACGACGCCTTCCCGCCCGGCATGACCGGCTTTCAATTCATCTACTCGTACCTGCGGGTGCATGGCTTCGCTCATACTGAGGCCGAGAAGATGACCTGGGAGGCGATCGAGCGCGTGGGGCTCACCGAGGCCGCGGGGCGCAAGGTGGCCGGCTACAGCAAGGGCATGCGCCAGCGCATCAAGCTCGCGCAGGCGATCGCGCACCGGCCTTCCGTGCTGATCCTGGACGAGCCGCTCAACGGCCTCGATCCCATGGCGCGGGCGGAGGTCATCGCGCTCTTCCGCAGCCTCGCCGCCGCGGGCCTTTACGTGATCGTTTCGAGCCACATCCTGCACGAGGTCGATCTGATCTCGGATCAGGTGGTGCTGATCAACGGCGGCTACATCGTGGCCGAAGGCGAGATCGGCGGAGTGCGCGACGAGATGGAAGAAGAACACCCGGTGCAGGTGATGATCCGCTGCGACCGTCCCTCGCTCCTGGCTTCGAAGGTGTTCGAGCAGGACCATGTGGTCGAGGCG
>DASUNJ010000457.1:0-9181 GCA_036277235.1 Thermoanaerobaculia bacterium
ATTCCCACGATTCCGGCCATGCCCGAGCCGCAATTCGTGACGCTGCGTTTCATCACGAACGGCACGGTGGGTCCATCCATCCGCTGTGACCGCATCTCTCCTTTCTGGAGGCGCATCGAGCTCAGGCAGTTCGCTGAGAGCGGGCTGATCCCGTTTTCCAGCTACACTGTGGGGGGACGTACCCTGGACATTCCCGGCGTCTTTCGCAGTGCCGGGATCGATATCGATACGGAGGCTCAGCCGACACGCCTGGGGACGGCCGGCAAGGTCTGGACCGACGCCGAGCTGCACGCAGCCATGGAGTCGAGCCTCCCGGACTTTGCCGACAAGACGCGATGGAGGGCCTGGCTCTTCCACGCCGGGCTTTACGAGAAGAGCACCGCTCTCGGGATGATGTTTGATCAGAAGGGGCGGGAGCGTCAGGGCTGTGCGGTGTTCTACAACATGGTCGGAGGCGATCTCCGGCAGCAGCTCCACACCTGCGTCCACGAGCTAGGTCACTGCTTCAATCTGTACCACACGTTCACGGCCTCACCCATCCCGCCGCGACTGCCTATCCGGCCCAGATCCCGCTCCTGGATGAACTATCCATGGATGTTTCCGGGCGGGACGGCCGCCTACTGGAACAACTTCCAAATCCGGTTTGACAAGGACGAGCTCCTCCACCTGCGGCACGGCTTCCGCAACGACGTGATCATGGGTGGGCGGCCGTTCGAAGGCAATGGTGGCTTGCGGAAGAGGCCGGTCGGGGAAGGCTCGGCGCTGGAGCTCCGGCTGGAAGGACCCGGACGCGTGAGATACGCGGAGCCGGTCTGGGTGGAGCTGCGGCTCTCCGCGAGGGATGACAGGTCCAAGGAGGTCCACGCGTGCCTCCACCCTCAGGAAGGTTATGTGAAGATCACGATTCGCAAGGATCAGGAAAAAAAGGTGATCTTCGAGCCGCTGGTGCGTCGGTGTGTGAAGCGCGAAACTGTCACATGCCAAGCTCCGATCTATGAGAGCGTCCTGCTCGGCTACGGCAAAGGCGGATTCTATTTCAGCGAGCCGGGCGTCTACGACATCGAGGCCGAGTACCGGGCGCTCGACGGCTCCATCGTGGCATCCAACAAGCTGATCCTAAGGGTGAGCGAGCCGGACGGTGCCGACCGTGCCGTCGCGAAACTCTGGTTCGGAGACGAGCAGGGGATGCTTCTCGCTTTCCGCGGCTCCGATGCACTGAAGGCCGGCAATGCCAGACTCGACGAGATCATCCTGAACCATGGCGACCACCCGCTCGCCAGCTATGCCAGCCTGGTCCAGGGAAGCAATCTGGCCCGGGAGTTCAAGCTCGTCGGACCCCAAGGCACGGTCGAGCTCCGCCCTCCCAAACTCGAGCGAGCTCAGGAGCGCTTGCAGCCGGTCGTCGCCGATTTCCTCTCAGGTAGGTCCAGAATCAACAACCTGACCTTCTCCCGCGCCTTCCGCCGCCTGGCCGAGGGGCAGATGGAGGTCGGTGACCGGGACGGCGCCAAGACGACTCTGACGCAGTTGGAAGGGAATCTCCTGGAAAGAAGAAACAACGTCGAGAATGTTCCATTCAGAGACGAGGTGATCGCGGCGATTCAGAGCCAGGCTACGGCGATTCTCGCCAAAGCCTGATCGCGGTCACTTCGAGAGCCGCTCCTCCGTCTCCTCGGCGAAGGAGCGGCTCAGCCCGAGCTCCACCAGGAAGAGCTGGTGCGCGAAGGTCTGCGTGAGGCTGCCGAAGGCCTCGGACGACAAGTTCCTCAGAAACAGCACCGAGACGTGCGGTGTCCCGCCGAAGTCGCCCCTCTTCGGCGTGAAGTACATGGCTTCAGTCAGCACGCTGGCGAGCGCCCCGCCCTTGTCTCCGAAGTTGAGGAAGGTCTCGGCGTTGCCGGGGATCTCCATCGGCCATCCCAGGTGCCAGCGCATCACCTCGGAGACCTTGGGGGAGAGGAAGCTACCTTGGAGGACCCTGGCCATGACGCGGGCATAGTCGCGAGCGGTTCCCTTGGGGAACAGGGCCTGGGCGGCCTGCGCTTCGATCTGGTAGGACGACCCGTGCTGCTGGCGCCAGAGGAGCTCGGCTTCTCGCCAGTTCTCGTCCAGGTAGCGGTTCTGAAGGCGCCAGACCTCCTTCGCGTAGGCCTTTGGAGACATCCTCGTGAGGCGCTTGAGCCGGGAGCGGGTCAAAGGTCCCTGGTCGTGATTTTCCCAGGACAGGAAGAGACCGAGGATCGGAAGCGGCTGCGGATGCCGCGGCAGCCCGGCTTCGGAGAGGGTGGCGCGGACCGCGCGATCACCGATCCGGCTGAGCAGGAGGTCGGTCGCCGCGTTGTCGCTGGATCGGATCATCGCCTGGGCGATCCTGTCCCAGGAGACGGGAGCCTCCGGATCACTGGCAAAGCCCTCCTGGTCCGTGGCAATGCCCAGGGCAGCCAGGGCGGCGGCGTGGGCACCGCCATCGGTTCCAGGCAGATAGAACCGCTCCCATTCCCGGATCGGCAGCTCCGCTTGGGGATCGATGCGTCCCGCGACCACCTCTCGTGCATAGGTAGCCAGCACCACGATTTTGATCGTCGAGGCGAGCGCCATCGGCAGGTCGGCGTTGACCAGAAGGATGGGGTCCGACGTATCAGGGGAGCCTTCCGGCGCGACCGTGAAGCTCACGAGCGCCACATCTTTACGGTGCTGGACGAGATGGTCCAGCACGTCCTCGGGAGTGTTCAGGGGCTGCGCGCGAACCGGCAGGGCTGAAGCCACTAGCAACACGGCCGCGAGCGCAGCTTTCATTTGGGCCTCTCCGCCTCCTGCAGATACCCCAAACACTTGTAGATCAGCTTCGAGGTGAGGAAGTCGCTCGCCGGCAGACCCCCGACCGGGGCGAGCTCGAGCACGTCCATCGCCACGACCTTCTTCTCCCGGAAGAGATGGCGGAGCAGGCGCAGGGTCGGGTACCAGAGACCGCCTCCCGGCTCCGGGGTTCCGGTGGCAGGGACGATCGAGGGGTCGAAGAAGTCGATGTCGAAGGTGAGGTAGACCTTCTCGGGCAGGCCGGCGAGCAGCTTCGGGAACAGCTCCTCGGCGCGGTCGAGGTCGTGGCCCCAGATCACGGGCAGCTTCCTCTCCCGGATGAGCTGCGACTCGGGGGTCGAGAGGGAGCGGATGCCCACGGCGAGAGTGGGGATGCCGTCGTCCACGACCCTCTTCATGACGCTCGCGTGACTGTAAGGCGTGCCCTCGAACTCCTCGCGCAGGTCGGCGTGGGCGTCGAACTGAACGACTCCGATCTCCCCGTGAACCTCTTTTGTCGCGCGGACCGGCGCCTGGGTTATGCTGTGCTCGCCCCCCAGGGTCACGAGGAACTTGCCCTTTTCCAGGTGGGTGCGCGCCTCCTCTTGCAGCTCGGCCATGGCCTCGGCCATGTCGTAGGCCTCGGGCAGGAACGGCGGCAGGGTGGCGATGCCCTGGAGGTAGGGCTCGGCGCCCAGCTCCTCGTCGTACAGCTCCATGCTCTGCGAGGCGCGGATGATCGCGGCCGGACCGGCCGAGGTCCCCTTGCCGTAGGACACCGTCCGCTCGAACGGGACGGGGAGGATGGCCACGCGGCTCGTCTCGTAGTCGCTGGATTCCGGCTCCAGCAGGCCGAAGTTGGTTGAGAGATAGGGCATGGGCCGGGGTTGTAGCAGGCACGACTCAGGGTGTCAATTATGGAGGGAAGGATGGACCTCGAGATCTCCGACGACGTGTGCGAGCGCTTCCGGACCGCCGGGCGCGTCGTGGTCTTTTCGGGAGCGGGCGCGTCCCGGGAGAGCGGCCTCGACACGTTCCGCGGTGCCGGCGGGCTTTGGGAGAAGATGCGCCCCGAGGAGCTGGCGACTCCCCAGGCGTTCCGCCGCGAGCCCGCCAAGGTCTGGCAGTGGTATGGCTGGCGCTACGACACGGCGACCGCCGCCCAGCCCAATCCCGCCCATCTCGCCCTGGTGGAGTGGGAGAATCTCTTTCCCGTGTTCGTCCTCATAACCCAGAACGTGGACGGGCTGCACCGGCGCGCAGGGAGCGCCAGCCTCCTCGAGCTTCACGGGACGATCCTGCAGGCCCGCTGCAACCGTTGCGGACGGATGCGGGAGATGGGAGAGGCGCTCGCCGAGTCGCGAGAGGAGCCTCCCGTCTGCTCCTGCAAAGGCAACTTCCGTCCCGCCGTGGTCTGGTTCGGGGAGAGTCTCGATCCCGCGGTGCTTTCCTCGGGCTACGAGGCGGCATCGGACTGCGACCTGTTCGTCTCGGTGGGGACCTCCTCGACCGTCTACCCCGCGGCCGGGCTGATCGAGGTCGCGCACCGGGCGGGCGCCTGTTTCGTGGAGGTCAACCCCGAGCTGACCCCGTTCTCGCCGCTGGCCGATTTGCGGATCGCGGCCCCGGCGGGGGAGGCGATCCCCAGGCTCACCGAGGAGATCCGTCGTTGCCGTCCGTCGGACTGATCCGCGAGCTGCCGGAGGGCGAGCGCCCGCGGGAGCGGCTGCTGAAGCAGGGGGGCGACGCGCTCTCCGACGCCGAGCTGGTGGCCGTGCTCCTGCGCACGGGAGTCAAGGGCGTCTCGGTCATGCAGATGGCGACCGAGCTGATCCAGGAGACCGGCGGCCTCTCCGGGCTGGTGGCCCTGACCCAACAGGCGCTCCGGCGCAAGGGGCTCGGACCCGCGAAGGCCGCGGCCCTGCTCGCCGCGCTGGAGATCGCCAGCCGTATTGCGCGCGAGCCGCTCCGGGAGCGCAAGCTACTGACCCGTCCGGCCGAGGTGGCTCACTATCTCGCGCTGCGCTACTGGTCCCGCGACCAGGAAGTCATGGGCGCCCTCTTCCTCGACACCCGCAGCCGCTTGCTCGGGGAAAAAGAGATGTTCCGGGGCACGCTCGACCGCGCCATCGCCGAGCCGCGGGAGATCCTCAAGGAGGGGCTGCTGCGCGGGGCCGCGGGCGTGATCGTCTTCCACACCCATCCCAGCGGCGATCCTTCGCCCAGCCCCGAGGACCTGACTTTCACCAAGCGGATGCGCGATGCCGGAGAGCTGGTCGGCGTGCGCCTGCTCGATCATTTCATTCTGGGGAGCGCGGGCCGGTGGGTTTCCCTGAAGCAGAGAGGCGCGTGCTAGGCTGGATTCATGGCCGATCACTACCATCTGGATTGCTCCAGTGGCATCGCGGGCGACATGTTCCTGGGGGCCTGCCTGGATCTCGGCATGCCCCTCGACGTCCTCCACGAAACCGTGGCCCGCCTGCGCCTCCCCAACGTCTCCGTGGAGAGCCGCAAGGCCTCGCGCGGAGGCTTCGTCGGTACCCGTTTCCGCGTGCTCGTGGATGGAAAGCCTCTGGAAGGTCCGGATCCCGAAGAGCAACAACAACAACATCACCATCATCATCACTATGAACAGCAACAACATCATCATCATTCTCATAGTAATCATCATCATCATCGGGGCCTCGCGCAGATCCAGGAGCTGATCCAGGCGAGCGACCTCGCCGAGCCGGTCAAGGAGCGCGCCATCCGTCTCTTCCAGCGGCTTGGCGAGGCGGAGGCGAAGGCCCACGGCATGCCTGTCGATCGGGTCCACTTCCACGAGGTGGGCGCGATCGACTCGATCGTCGATCTGGTTGGAGCCGCGGCCGCGGTGGAGCACCTGTCCCCTGGAAGGATCACGTGTGGCCAGGTCAACGTCGGCGGCGGACGGGTGCGCACGCAGCACGGCGAGCTACCCGTGCCCGCTCCCGCGACCGCCGAGCTCCTGCGGGGAATCCCCATCTTCGGCGGACCCGGCGGCGAGCTGACCACGCCGACGGGCGCGGTTCTCCTCGCCGAGCTGGTGGACGAGTACGTGGACTTTCCCTCCATGATCCTGGAAGGCACGGGCTACGGCCTCGGCAAGAAGGACCTGCCCGATCGGCCCAACGCGGTCCGGCTTCTGCGCGGGCGGGGGAGGGAGACCCGGGCCGAGGTGATGATCGTGGAGTGCGAGGTGGACGACCTGCCAGGCGAGGGATTCGGCTTCCTCATGGAGCGCCTGCTCGACGCGGGCGCCCTGGAGGTCTACTTCACGCCGGTCCAGATG
Source organism: Thermoanaerobaculia bacterium (assembly GCA_036277235.1). Taxonomy (GTDB): domain Bacteria; phylum Acidobacteriota; class Thermoanaerobaculia; order Multivoradales; family UBA5704; genus DATMER01. Next base: position 6,107 of record DASUNJ010000457.1, read on the forward strand.
AAGAAGAACCGGCCCGGAACGCTGATCACGATGCTCTGCCGACGCCATCAGCTCGAAGGGCTCGCCGGGATCCTGCTCATGGAATCCGGCTCGCTCGGATGCCGTTATAGCAGTGCAGCCCGCTTCGAAGCGGAGCGCGAGATCACCGAGGTGGAAACGGCGTTCGGAACGGTCCGCGTGAAGCGGGCCCGGCTCAACGGCCGGCCCCTCGCCGCAGCCCCGGAGTTCGAGGACTGCCGGCGGCTCGCGCTCGCCAGCGGGGTGCCGTGGCGCGACATCTACCGTGCTGCGCTCCTGGCCGCGGGCCAGCCCTGAAAATCCGCAACGAGAAGAGAGATAGACATGACGAATACCGAGACGGCGGCCCAGGGCCGCCTGGAGCTGGGTCTTGCCGGCAATGGCGCGCTGCGCTGGGCCGCCGTGGACCTGACCGACGTGCTCCGCGAGGCGCGCGACCGGCGCGATCTCGGCCCCGTTTCGACCGCGGCGCTCGGCCGCTGCATGGCCGGCGCGGCGCTCCTTCTAAGGCTTTCGACCAAGACTCCGACCCGCCTGGTCCTGGATGTCCGGGGCAACGGCCCCCTGCGCCAGGTGATGGCCGAGTCCGACGACGAGGGCAACCTCCGCGGCATGGTGGGCGAGGCCCGGGTGGACCTGCCGAACCGGCCCGACGGCAAGCTGAACGTGGGCGGCGCGGTGGGGAAAGGCTTCCTCCGCGTGATCCGCGAGCACGGCAGCGGCGGCAGCTACAACAGCCAGGTCGAGCTCGTGACCGGCGAGATCGGCGACGACCTCGCCCACTACCTGGAGCAGAGCGAGCAGACCGCGAGCGCCGTGATGCTCGGCGTGCTCGCCCGGCCGCACGGGGTCGCCGCGGCTGGCGGCATGATCGTCGAGGTGCTGCCCGGAGCCTCGGACGAGACCATCGCCTCCCTGCAGGAGAACATCGCGCGGGTGCGCGGCGTGAGTTATCTGATCGACGAGGGGGGCATTCCCAACGTCCTGGATACCGTGCTCTCCGGATTCGACCGCGAGATCAAGGAGGTCCTGCCGTTGCGCTACCGTTGCCGCTGCAGCCGGGAGCGCCTGCTCAGCCACCTGACCCTGCTCTCCACCGACGACCGCGACTACCTCCGCGAGGAGGACGGCGCCATCGACGCCGACTGCGTCTTCTGCGGCGAGCACTACCGCTTCACGCCGGAAGAGCTACAATCCCCCCGCCCATGAGCACTTTCTACGTCACCACTCCCATCTATTACGTGAACGATCTGCCCCACATCGGGCACATCTTCACGACAACGGCCTGCGACGTCCTGGCGCGCTACCGGCGCATGCGGGGGGATGAGGTCTACTTCCTTACCGGCACGGACGAGCACGGCCAGAACATCGAGCGCGCCGCCCAGAAGGAAGGGGTTCCCCCGATCGAGCTCGCGGACCGCGTCGTGAAGCGCTACCACGAGCTGCGCGACCGCCTCGGGTTCTCCAACGACGACTTCATCCGCACCACGGAAGAGCGGCACAGGCGGGGTGTGGACGAGATCATCCGCCGGATCGACGCCGCGGGCGACTTCTACAAGGCCACGCACGAGGGCTGGTACTGCTCGCCCTGCGAGACGTTCTACATGGAGAAGGAGCTCAGCGAGAACGCTGGTACGGGGAAACTGTGTCCGATCCACGGCACGCCGGTGGAGTGGAAGTCCGAGGAGAACCTCTTCTTCCGCCTCTCCAAGTACCAGCAGCCTCTCCTCGACTGGTACGAGCGCGACCCGCAGAGCGTCCGGCCGGAGACCCGTCTGAACGAGGTCCGCTCGTTCGTGGAGTCTGGCCTGCGCGACCTGTCGGTCAGCCGGGCCAACGTGGAATGGGCCATCCCGTTCCCCGGCCATCCCGGCCAGACCGTCTACGTCTGGCTCGACGCTTTGACGAACTATATCAGCGCGCTGGGCTTCCCCGACGGCGACCTCTACCGGAAATTCTGGGAGAACGGGGACGTCCGGATGAACATGATCGGCAAGGACATCCTGCGCTTTCACACCGTCTACTGGCCGGCCTTCCTGATGTCCGCGGGGCTGCCGCTGCCCACGACGGTCTGGGCGCACGGCTGGTGGAACCGTGACGGCCGCAAGGTCTCGAAGTCGGCGGGCAACGTTGTCCGGCCGGACGAGCTGATCGAGCGCTTCGGCGCCGACAGCCTCCGCTTCTTCCTGATGCGGGAGATGGTTTTCGGCCAGGACGCCTCGTTCTCGGACGAGGCCTTCGTGGAGCGCTACAACGCCGACCTCGCCAACACGCTCGGCAACACGGTGAGCCGCCTGGTCACGCTGTCGCGCAACGCCTTCGGCGGCAAGACGCCGCCGGTGCCCTGCGAGGACAACCCCATGATCGAAGCGGCGCGCCGGGTCGTACCCGAATACCGCGCGGCCATGGACGAGCTCGCCTTCAACCGCGCGCTCGAAGCCCTCTGGCGCCTGCTGGGTGAAGCGAACCAGTACCTTGTCACCCGCGAGCCGTGGAAGCTGATCAAGACCGAGGGTCCGACCGAGAAGCTCTCCCGGGTCCTCTGGAACGGGCTGGAGACGGTGCGGATCGTGGCCACGGCGCTGCTGCCGGTCATGCCGCGCGTGGCAGCCCAGGTGCTCGCCGCAATCGGCATTCAGGAGATCCCCACGAAGCTGGAGGCGCTGGAGTGGGGAGGGCTGCCGAACAATGCCGATCTGCCCGAGCCGCAGCCGCTCTTCCCGCGCATCGACAAGGAGGCCTATCTCAAGGAGCACGCTCCGGCTCCCGCGAAGGCCCAGGAGAAGACCAATTTGATCTCGATCGACCAATTCTTCGAAACCGAGTTGAAGGTCGCGACCGTCACCGCGGCCGAGCGCGTGCCCAAGTCCGAGAAGCTGATCAAGCTGAGCCTGGACTTGGGGGACGAGGGGCCGCGCACGGTAGTCGCGGGCATCGGCCTCGTCTATCAGCCCGAGGACCTGGTAAACAAGCAGGTCGTGGTGGTCGCGAACCTCCAGCCCGCCAAGCTCATGGGCATCGAGTCACAGGGCATGGTGCTCGCGGCCTCGATCGACG
>DASUNJ010000458.1:0-12533 GCA_036277235.1 Thermoanaerobaculia bacterium
CAGGGTGGTCACGCCGGAGGGCTCCAGGTCGACTTCGAACCAGGGCAGGAGGAGGTCCGAGCTCGGCCGGAGCTGCGCCGCGGGTGCGGACGAGGCCGTCAGGGCGATGGCCAGGGCCAGTGGCAGGGTCTTCCACGAGGAGGTCATGCCGGCTCCTAAGGGCAAGCGCCGTGCCATCCGGAGGTTTACGGCCAAGTGCTTGTTTCCATGAGTCTTGCGGATTCCGGCGGGATTGTCACGCGGGTCTGTCAAGAGGCCTGACAGTGGGGCGGGGGTGTGTCAGGGACTGTCAGAAAAAGAGAGGCTCCCCGGCGTTCCGGGGAGCCGATGGGATGAGCGCCGAGGGTGTTAGTTGAGCGGGCAGCCCAGGTTGTTGTCCTGGTCGAGATCCGCGGCCAGCGCGAGGATCGTGTCGCGGTTCTTGCTGGCCAGGGCGGCGTTGACGCTGGAGATCACCGTCCCCGTCACCCAGGGGTAGTCGACCCCGGAGTGGGCGGAGTTGAGCAGGGCGGCCGTGGCGGCCCGGAGCAGGTTGCCCGCTGCACCGGTCAGGTCCGAGCCTCCCTGGAACGAGAGCGCCTGGAGCAGGGTCAAGGGGCCGAGGCTCGGATAGAGGGAGGCCTGGCTGAAGACGTTCTGCACCTTCTGGCCGGTCGAGTAGCCGGTGGGCGGCCAGGAGTCGGTGTGGTTCTTCCAATAGCCCGGGGTGCAGCCTTCGTCGTAGATCTTGGTCTTGCCGTAGTAGTGGACCGGGTCGTCGTCCGAGACCTTCTGGCCGCAGGCGCCGTTGCCGGTGGCGGTGGCGATGGCGCTGTACTGGCCGGACTGGGCGATGCCGCTGCCGGAGCAGAACATCGACTCGCCGGGGTTGAGCGAGCTCTTCGGGCAGGTCACGGCCACGCCCTTGCTGTCGGTGACCACGATGCCGGTCAGGGTGGTGTCGCCGGTGTTCTTGACCCAGTAGGTGAAGGGCACCGTGGAGCCCGCCGTGAATTCGGGGCCCTTCGGCGTATCGGCGTGGTCGCCGTTGATCTTGGCCTCGACCTCGATGGCCGGGTAGGTCTTGCCGTAGTAGTGGCTCGGGTCGCTGGCCGAGACGGTCTGGCCGGCCGGCGACTTGCCGGTGGCGGTGCCAAGGTTGGCGTACTGGCAGGCCTGGGCCTTGCCGCTGCCGGTGCAGGTCATGGATTCGCCGACCGCCAGGGTGGTCTTCGGGCAGCTCACGGCCACGCCCTTGTCGTCCGTGACCTTTACATTGGAGAGCGCGACGTCGCCGATGTTGGTGACGATGTACGTCCAGGTGACGGTGCTGCCGACCGAGACCTCGGGGCCGGGGGCGGTGTTGGCGTCCTGGCCGTTGGTCTTCTTGACAATCTTGATGCCCGGGTTCTCGGTGGTCTTGCCGTAGTAGTGGACCGGATCGCTGTCGGAGACCGACTGGCCGCAGGGGCCGTTGCCGTTGGCGGTGCCGGTGGCGCTGTACTGGCCGCTCTGGGCGGTGCCGTTGCCGGTGCAGGTCATGGACTCGCCCGCGGCGAGGGTGGTCTTGGGGCAGCTCACGGCCACGCCCTTGCTGTCGGTGACCGCGATGCCGGTGAGGGTGGAGTCGCCGGTGTTCTTGACGATGTAGGTGAAGCTCAGCGCGGAGCCGATCGCGACCTCGGGACCCTTGGGGCTGTCCGCGTCGTCGCCGTTGACCTTGGTCTCCACGTCGATGGCCGGGTTGGTCTTGCCGAAGTAGTGGCTCGGGTCGCTGTCGGTGAGGGTTTGGCCGCCCGGCGTCTTGCCGGTGACGGTGCCGAGGTTGGCGTACTGGCAGGCCTGGGCTTTGCCGGAGCCGGTGCAGGTCATGGACTCGCCGCCCGCCAGGGTGGTCTTCGGGCAGGTCACGGCCACGCCCTTGTCGTCGGTGACCTTGATGTTGGAGACCGTGACGTTGCCGGTGTTGCTGACCTGGTAGGACCAGGTGACCGTGCTGCCGACCGGGATCTCGGGGCCGGGGGCGGTGTTGGCGTCGTGGCCGTTGGTCAGCTTGACGATGTTGAGCTCCGGTTCCTCGGTGATCTTGCCGTAGTAGTGGCTGGGATCGTCGTCGGAGACCGGGTTGCCGCAGGAGGGCTGGCCGGTGACGGCGCCGACGTTCTTGTACTGGCCGGCCTGGGCGGTGCCGTTGCCGGTGCAGGTCATGGATTCGCCGGGCTGGAGGGAGGTCTTGGGGCAGCTCACGGCCACGCCCTTGTCGTCCGTGACCTTGACGCCGGTCAGGGCCGCGTCGCCGGTGTTGGTGACCACGTAGGTCCAGTTGACCGCCGCGCCGATCTCGATCTCGGGGCCGGGGGCGGTGTCCGCGTCGTGGCCGTTGGTCGACTTCTTGATCTTGATCGCCGGGTAGATCTTGCCGAAGTAGTGGCTCGGATCGCTGGCGGAGACCTTCTTGCCGCCGTAGGCCGTGCCGGTGGCGGTGCCGAGGTTCTGGTACTGGCAGGCCTGGGCGGTGCCCTTGCCGGTGCAGGTCATGGATTCGCCGGGCTGGAGAGTGGTCTTGGGGCAGGTCACGGCCACGCCCTTGTCGTCGGTCACGGCCACGCCGGTAAGCGTGATCTTGCCTGTGTTCTTGACCTCGTAGGTCCAGGTCACCGTGCTGCCGACCGGAATCTCGGGGCCGGGGGCGGTGTTGGCGTCCTCCCCGTTGGTCTTCTTGACGATCCAGATCTCCGGGGTGTCGACGCCGTAGTAGTGGCTCGGATCGTCGTCGGTGACCGGGGTGCCGCAGATGGACTGGCCGGTGACGGCGCCGACGTTCTTGTACTGGCCGATCTGGGCGGTGCCGCTGCCGGTGCAGGTCATGGACTCGCCGGCGGCCAGCGCATTCTTCGGGCAGGTCACGGCCACGCCCTTGTCGTCGGCGACCGCGATGTTGATCAGGTCCACGTCGCCGGTGTTTGTGACCACGTAGGTCCAGAGCACGGTGGAGCCGGCCTGGATCTGCGGACCCGGCGCCTGGTCGGCGTCATCGCCGTTGGTCGCCTTCTTGATCTTGATGGCAGGGTAGGTGAGGCCGAGGTAGTGGCTGGGGTCGGTGTCCTCCGCGATCCCGCCGTTCGCAACGGCTTTGCCGATGTTGGAGTACTGGCAGGCCTGGGCCTTGCCGCTGCCGGTGCAGGTCATGAACTCGCCGACGGCCAGGGTGGTCTTCGGGCAGCTCACCGCCACGCCCTTGTTGTCGGTGACGTCGATGTCGAAGAGCGCGACCTTGCCTTTGTTGGTGACCTTGTACGTCCAGTTGACCGTGCTGCCGACGGGGATGGAGGGTCCGGGCGGCAGGTTGGCGTCGTCGCCGTTGGTGAGCTTCACGATCTCGATTTCCGGCGTTTCGACCTCGGGGGGGCTTGCTTCGTAATACCCGGTACCGTTGGCGGCGACCTCGAAGCAGGCGGCGTCGGCCGTGACGGAAACCGGCAGGCTCTGCTCCCCGTTCACTGCCTTGCCGCTGGCGGTGCAGTCCATGGACTCGGCGGGGTCGAGAGCGCTCTTCGGGCAGGCCGCGGCGATGCCCGAGAGCTGGATGCCGGTCAGGCGGACCTTGCCGGTGTTGGTGATCTTGAACGTCCAGTTGAGGGTGTCGTCGACTTTGAATTTGGGACCTTTCGGCGTCTGCGCGTTCTGGCCGTTCACCAGGATGGAGGCGAGGGACACCTCAGCGTCGCTGCCGCCGCCGAAGTAGTGGCTGGGGTCCGAATCCTCGACCTTGCCGGCTGAGGACAGGGCGGAGGCGGTACCGGTGTTGGTGTACTGGCAGGCCTGGGCCTTGCCGGTCGCGGTGCAGGTCATGGATTCGCCCGGCGCGAGGGTGTCTTCGGGGCAGCTTATGGCGCCTTCCTTGTCGTCCTCGACCTCGATGTCGGTCAGCTCGATGTTGCCGGTGTTGGTGACCACGTATTCCCAGGTGACGGTGGCGCCGACCGGGATCGAGGGTCCGGGCGCCGCGTCGGCGTCCTCGCCGTTGGTGAGCTTGATGATGTCGATGCCCGGGCCCGGCTTGGGCTTGATTGGCAGGCAGTAGGTGGTCAGGCCGACGCTGTAGCGGTTGTCGGCCGAGTGTTGCACGGCGAAGAAGGTCTCTTCCTCGGTCTCTACGTCGAGGGCGCCGAACGCCTCTTGCAGGACGAGCTCGGAGACCAGGACCTTTTCGACCGGCAGCAGGCCGAGCTTGCGGTTCTCGATCGCCTGGCCCTTCTCGTTGAGCGCGGTCGCGTCCGCCTGCATCTTGACGCCGGCCTCGGGGTTCGCCGAGGGCTTGCCCACGTTCGCGCGCCAGATGATGACCTCGGTGCCGCCGTCGAAGCCGCCGCCGCTCAGGTAGCGCAGCAGGTGGCGCTTGCAGAGGCCGGGGCAGCCCGTGGAGCGGTCGATGTTGACTAGGACATCGCCGCGCGCCAGGTTGCCGCCCACGTCGACGTTGAACCAGTCGCCCCAGAGGGCATCGGGCCGGTTGCCCTGGGTGCGCAGGATCACGTAGCCGACCTGGAGGTCGGGCCGGACCTCGCTGGAGTAGTAGAGGTTGTCCTTGGGGGAGGGCTGGCCGCTGGCCGCCGCGGCCAGGTGCTGGATGTCCAGGGCCGCGAGCGCCTTGTTGGGATCGCCGCCCTGGCGGAACCAGTCGCGCAGGTTGACCGTGCGGATCTCGCGCGGCTGCAGGGTGAAGGGGGCCTCCAGGATGGGGATGCCCCAGTTGGTGTAGACGGTGGCGGAGACCGCCACGGGATGGTCCGTGGAGTTGCCCACCGCGAAGAGAGTGGTCAGCCCGCCCGGATTGGCAGCGTCCACCTCGAAGTAGGGCAGCAGCAGGTCCGAGCTCGCCTGGTTCTGCGCGGCGGCCGGTCCGCAGAGCGCTGCCAGGGCCATCAGGGCCAGGCAGGTGATCAGGGTTTTCTTTGTCGTAGCGTTCATGGCTCATCCCTCCTGGGGGTCGATTACCTTTTCGGTGCGGCCTCCATAAGGGCAAGCCGCGTGCCGCCCGAGGTTTGATCGTAAGTGTTGGAAACATTGAGCTTGTGGAGATTCTAAGGAAGCTGGCCGGGGCTCTGTCACGACCCCTGACAGTGGGCGTCTACTGTCAGCTCTCTGTCAGAGATTCAACATGGCTGAAAAAGAAAAAGGCTCCCCGTCGCCGGGGAGCCATGAGGGAGGGAGGTATCGGGATTTAGTTGAGTGGGCAGCCCAGGTTGTTGTCCTGGTCGATGGCTGAAGCCAGGGCGAGGATCGTGTCGCGGTCCATGCTGGCCAGGGCGGCGTTGACGTCGGAGATCAGCTGCGCCGTGAGCGAGGGGTAGTCGACCCCGGGGTGCGAGGTATTGAGCAGGCCGGCGGCCGCGGCCCGGAGCAGGTTGCCCGCGGCGCCGTTCAGGTCCGACCCGCCTGCGAAGGAGAGCGCCTGGAGCAGGGTGGCGTTGCCGAGGCTCGGGTAGAGCGAGGCCTGGCCGAACACGCTCTGTACCTTCTGGCTGGTCGAGAAGCCGGTAGCCGGCCAGGAGTCCTCGTGGTTCTTCCAGTAGCCGGGGGTGCAGCCCTGGCTGCCGGAGGTCGTCGTGCCGAAGTAGTGGACCGGGTCGTCGTCGGAGACCTCCTGGCCGCAGGCACCGTTGCCCTTTGCCGTGCCGACGCTGCTGAACTGGCCGGACTGCGCGGTGCCGTTGCCCGTGCAGGTCATCGACTCGTTGGGCTGCAGGGTGGTCTTCGGGCAGCTCAGGCTCACGCCCTTGCTGTCGCTGACCTGGATGCCCGTGAGGGCGACGTTGCCGGTGTTCTTGACCACGTAGGAGAAGCTCACCGGGGAGCCGGCCGCGACCTCGGGACCCTTCGGGGTGTCGGCGTCCTGGCCGTTGACGGCGGTCTCGATCGAGATGCCGGGCTGCGTGGTGCCGAAGTAGCTGCTCGCGTCGCTCGCGGTGACGGTGTCGCCGAGCGTGTCCTTGGCGGTGACGGTGCCGAGGTTGTTGTACTCACACGCCTGGGCGATGCCCGTGCCGGTGCAGGTCATGGACTCGTCGGGCACCAGGGTGGTCTTCGGGCAGGTGACGACCACGCCCTTGTTGTCCGTGACGTGGATGTCGCTCAGGGCGACGTTGCCGGTGTTGGTGACCTGGTACGTCCAGGTGATCGGGCTGCCGGCCGGGATCTGCGCGCCGTCCTGGCCGTTGGTGAGCTTCACGATCTTGATGCCGGGGTCGATGGGCGGCACATTGGGCTGAGTCAGGTAGTGGCCGACGCCGTTGGCCGTGGCTTCGGCGCAGGAGGAGCTTCCCTTGGCCACGACCGCGAGGATGTGCGTGCCCTCGCCGCCCTGCGCCTTGCCCGTGGCGGTGCAGGTCATGGACTCGCCGACGCCGAGCTGGGTCTTGGGGCAGGACGCGGTGATGCCCGTGAGCTCGATCCCGGTGAGGGCGACCTTGCCGTCGTTGGTGAGCTTGAAGGCCCAGTTGAGCGTCTGGTCGACTTCCACGCCGACGCCTGGAGCCGATTCGGCGTTCTCGCCGTTGAGCAGGATGGAGAGGGAGAGCGCCGCGCCGTTGTTGCCGAAGTAGTGGCTGGCGTCCGAGTCGTCGACCTTGCCGGCGGCGGACAGGGCGGAGACGGTGCCGACGTTGGTGTACTGGCAGGCCTTGGCCTTGCCGGTCGCGGTGCAGGTCATGGACTCGCCCGGCGCGAGGGTGTCGTCGGGGCAGCTCACGGCGCCTTCCTTGTCGTCTTCGACCTCGATGCCGGTCAGCTCGACGTCGCCGGTGTTGGTCACCAGGTATTCCCAGGTGACGGTGTCGCCGATCGGGATCGAGGGTCCGGGAGCCGCGTTGGCGTCGTCGCCGTTGGTGAGCTTCACGATGTCGATGCCCGGACCCGGCTTGGGCTCGCGCGGCAGGCAGTAGGTGGTGAGGCCGACGCTGTAGCGGTTGTCGGCCGAGTGCTGCACGGCGATGAAGGTCTCGCTCTCGCTCTCGAGGTCGAGCGATCCGAACAGCTCCTTGAAGCCGAGCTCGGAGACCAGGACCTTCTCGACCGGCAGCAGGGCGAGCGTGCGGTTTTCGATCGGCAGGCCCGGCTCGGAGAACGCGGTCGCGTCCGCCTGCTGCTTGACGCCGGCCTCGGGGTTCGCCGACGGCTTGCCCACGTTCGCGCGCCAGATGATGATCTCGGTGCCGCCGTCGAAGCCGCCGCCGCTCAGGTAGCGCAGCAGGTGGCGCTGGCAGAGGCCGGGGCAGCCGGTGGAGCGGTCGATGTTGGCGAGGACGTCGCCGCGGGCCAGGTTGCCGGCCACGTCGACGTTGAACCAGTCGCCCCAGAGGGCGTCGGGCCGGTTGCCCCGGGTGCGCAGGATCACGTAGCCGACCTGGAGGTCAGGGCGGACCTCGCTCGCGTAATAGAGATTGTCCTTGGGGGAGCGCTCGCCGCTGGCCGCCGCGGCCAGGTGCTGGAGCTCAACCGCCGCCAGCGCCTTGTTGGGATCGCCGCCCTGGCGGAACCAGTCGCGCAGGTTGAAGGTGCGGACCTCGTGCGCCTTCAGGCTGAAGGGGACTTCGAGGATCGGGATGCCCCAGTTGGTGTGCAGGGTGGCGAGGACCTCCACCGGCTTCTTGGTGGAGTTGCCCACGGCGAAGAGGGTGGTCAGCCCGCCCGGATTGGCGGCGTCCACCTCGAAGTAGGGCAGCAGCAGGTCCGAGCTCGGCTGGTTCTGCGCCGCGGCCGGAACGCAGAGCGCTGCCAGGGCCATCAGGGCCAGGCAGGTGGTCATCATCTTTTGGATCGTCGTAGGTTTCATGGCTCATCTCTCCAGGGTAAGGAAAATCATTCGCTTCGGTCCCTTGGCAGGGCAAGCCCTGTGCCACGCGAGCCGGCGGCACAAACATCGGAAAACAAAGGTTTTGGAGAGAATGGCCGGAGAGCTGGCCAGGCTGTGTCACGGCCCTGACAGTGGGGAGTCCCACTGTCAGGCTCTGTCAGACGCGGGGCTACTTCAGGTGGGTTTCGAACAGCTTGAAGATGCGCCGGTACTCGTCGAGCCAGCTCGTGGGCTGGCGGAAGCTGTGCGGCTCGACCGGGTAGATGGCGGTCTCGAAGTTCTCCTTCTTGAGCTCGATGAGCCGCTGCACCAGGCGGACGCTGTCCTGGAAGAAGACGTTGTCGTCCACCATGCCGGTGCAGATCAGGAGCGGCCTGGTGAGCCCCTGGGCGTACTCGATCGGCGAGCTCTTCTCGAAGGCTTCGGGGTCGACCTCGGGCGTGTTCAGGATGTTCGAGGTGTACTCGTGGTTGTAGAAGGCCCAGTCGGTCACCGGGCGCAGGGCGGCGCCGGCGGCGAACAGGTCCGGCTTGCGGAACATCGACATGAAGGTGAGGAAGCCGCCATAGGAGCCGCCGTAGGTGCCGACCCGCTGCGGGTCCACGCTCTTGTTCTTGACCAGCCAGGCGACGCCGTCCTCGAGGTCTTCCACCTCGGGATGGCCCATCTGCCGGTAGATGGCGGTCCGCCAATCGCGACCGTAACCGGCTGACGCCCGGTAGTCCATGTCGAGCACGACGTAGCCGCTCCGGGTCAGAAGGGTGTGGAACATGAACTCGCGGAAGTAGCTCGACCATCCCGCGTGGGCGTTCTGCAGGTAGCCCGCGCCGTGGGTGAAGACCACGGCCGGGTACTTGCGGGAGGGGTCGAAGCCCTCCGGCGTGTAGACCCGCGACCAGATCGGCTTCTTCACGTGGGACGACGGGATCGGCACGATCTCGGGCCGGCTCCATTCGATGGCCAGGTACTCGGGGCTGTGGGTCTCGGTGACCTGCTTCGCCTCGGCACCCGGTTGATTCGGCTGAACGAAGAGGTCGCCGTGCCGGGTTACGGTGGAGTGGAGGAGCAGGATCCGGCTCTCGTCCGGCGAGAGCTCGAAGAAGGTTTCGCCGCCGGTTTTGCTGAGCTTCTCCGGCTTGCCGTCTGAGATGGGCACTCGCCAGACGTCATAGATGCCGGGGTGGCCCTGGTTGGCGCGGTAGTAGAGGTGCTTGCCGTCGCGGCTCGCCACGATGTTCGACACCTCGAAGTCGCCCTCGACGATCCGTCGGGCCTTTCCGGCCTGCATGGAGACGAGATAGAGGTTGGAGTGGCCGGTCTCCTCGGAGTTGTACCAGAGGGTGTCGGTCTCGGGCAGGAAGCCGAGCTCGTTGTACTCCCAGTTGATCCAGGCGGGATCGGTCAGGCGGTGGCGGCTGACCGGCGCGGGCTTCTCGCGCTCGACGGTGGCGATCCAGCGGTCCTTGTTGTCGGAGGCGTGGATCATCAAGGCGCCGTAGCGGCCGTCGTCGGACCAGGAGAGCGCCCAGATTTCCACCGGCCGGGGCTTCTTCTCCTCCTCCTCCTCTTTCTTCTTCTCTTCCTTCTTGTCTTTGTCCTTCTCCTTGGCCTTCTGGGCCTTCTCGCGCAGCTCCTTCAGCGGATCGTCCGTGATGCCCGGGAGCTTCGAGAGGTCCACCTCGTGTTTTTCGTGCTTCACGAGGTCGAGGAGGAGGACCTTGTGGTCGATGGGCGGCTCGGTGCCGACCTTGGAGCGCACCTCGTCCGACTTGAGGTTGCCGTCCTCGGTGATGAAGCGGGCCATCAGGGAGGGCTTCCTGGCGGCGCCCTTGGCCTGGGTGACGACCAGCATCCAGTCGCCGCTGGGCGAGAGGGAGGACTGGACGATCTCTGCTTCCTCGCCGAGGTACCAGGGGAGGGGAGCGCGGGTGGGGTCGAGATGGCGGGAGGCGCGGTCCTCCTCGCGCGCCGCGGTCTGCTTCTCCTTCTCCTCCCTGAGGACCTGGAAGAGCTGCTCCTGCTGCTCATCGACGTAGCCGGTCTCCTCGTCCTCGGCCGGGTCCTTGGCGAGCTTCAGCTCGGCGGGCTGGAAGAGCGTGGCCGCCACGAGGTCGAAGACGAATGTGGCGTCCCCGCGCTGGAAGGCGATGCGGTTGTCGCCGACCAGAAAGCGGGGCCCGTCCTCCTCCGCCTCGGTGCGGGTGATCTGGCGGATGGTCCCGGTCTGGAGGTCTTTGAGGAAGATGTCGCCCTGGCGGGCGTACGTCTTCCAGCGGCGGTCGCGGCTCAGGTCCCCTCCCGGGGCGTCGGTCTTGCCGCGCTCGCCGAGGGGGACGAGGGTCTGGATGCCGCTCTCCAGGTCGACCCGGATGAGGTCCTTCTGCTCTTCGCCGGCGCGCTTGCGCAGGTAGAAGACGGAGCGGCCGTCGTCGGCCCAGTAGGGCTCCTCGGGCGGGTTCCCGATCCAGTCGGGGTGCGCCATGACCGTCTCGAGGGTCGGCTCGGGGGAGGCTGCAAAAGCCGGCCAGGGGAGGAGCAGCAGGGCTGCGGCGGCGAGGTTTCGATAGAGCTGGGGCATGTGGGTCCTCGTAAGAAATCCGGCGGAAGGGTAGCATCTCCGCGTGTCCGATTCCCTGATCCGGCTGCGGCCCTGGCCAGACATCCTGTACGTCAGCCAGGGGCGCGCGGTTCTAGCGACCGACCGCGACGGCTTCTTCGACGGCGGCTCCCAGCGCGGCCTCTTCGTCCACCAGACGCGGCTCGTCTCCCGCTGGCGCTGGCTCGTGGACGGCCGGCCCTGGACCCCGGTCGCACTCTCCAACGTGGACCAGGGCTCCTGGATGGGCTACTACATCGTGCTGCCGCCCGGGGCCGATCCCGGCGAGCGGGACCATGGGAGCGGCCACATGAAGGCCGATTCCGAGCGGACCCTGGAGCTGCGGCTTTCCCGCCGGGTCGGGGACGGCCTGCGCGAGGACGTCGATCTCACGAACTTCAGCCAGCAGGCCACCCGTTTCACCCTGGCGGTGGAGGTCGGCTCCGACTTCGCGGACCTGGCGGAGACTTTCGAGGGCGAGGAGCGGCAGCAGAAAGGCGAGCTGCGGCGGAGCTGGAGGGAGCCGGGGGAGCTCGCCTTCGACTACCGCGCTGAGCACGGGCAGGCGCAGATCGACCGCGGGCTCGTGATCCGGATCGAGCAGGCCGGATCACCGCCGAAGTGGGAGGACGGCCGGATCTCTTTCCAGGTGGAGCTGGCGCCGGGAGCGTCCTGGCACTGCTCCCTGGCCTTCCTTCCCCGGATCTCGGATCTTGTAGGGGCGGGGCTTGCCCCCGCCCGGGAGGGGGTAAACCCCGCCCCTACATTCCGGGAAGAGGCTGCGAGCTTCTCCACGCCGGAGAGCGAAACCCTGGCGCCCGTGGTGATCGGTGCCCTGATGCGGGCCCGGCGCGACCTCGCGGACCTGCGCCTGCCCGATCTCGACGAGGGAGAGCGCTCGTGGACCATGGCCGCGGGACTGCCGCTCTACATCGCGCTCTATGGCCGGGACGTCCTGACCGCGTCCTGGCAGGCGGGCCTGCTGGGGCCGGAGATGATGGACGGCACTCTGCGCGCCCTCGCCCGCCGCCAGGGCACGGTCGTGGACGACTGGCGCGACGAGCAGCCCGGCCGGATGCTCCACGAGGCCCACACCGGCCCGCTCGCCGTGCTCGGCTTCAACCCGCGGGCGCGCTACTACGGCTCGGCCACCACGTCCGGCTTCTATCCGGTGGTGGTTTCCGAGCTCTGGCACTGGACCGGCGACCGGGAACGGGTCCGGCCGCTGCTCGGGCCGGCCCTGGAGGCGCTGCGCTGGCTGGAGCGTTACGCGGGCGACAACGGCTTCTTCGACTACCGCACCCGCTCGTCCCAGGGGACGGTCCACCAGGCCTGGAAGGATTCGCCCGGAGCGATCGTGGACGAGGAGGGCCGGCCGGTCGAGCCGCCCATCGCCACCTGCGAGGAGCAGGCATTCGTCTACGTGGCCCGGCTCCATCTCTCGGAGCTGCTCTGGTGGATGGGAGAGAAGGACGAGGCGAAGCGGCTCTTTCACCAGGCCGGGGAGCTGAAGAAGCGCTTCAACGACGCCTTCTGGATGGAGGACGAGGGCTTCTTCGCCCTGGGGCTCGACGCGCAACGCCGGCCGATCCGCTCGATCACGTCGAACCCCGGCCACTGCCTGGCCGCCGGGATCGTGGATGCCGAGCTCGTGGAGCGGACCGCGGCGCGCCTTTTCGAGGACGACATGTGGAGCGGCTGGGGGGTGCGGACGCTGTCGTCGCACAATCCGGCATTCAATCCGTACAGCTATCACCGGGGCTCGGTCTGGCCGGTCGAGAACGGCAGCTTCGCGCTGGGTTTCCTGCGCTACGGCCTGCACGACCGCCTGGAGACGGCCGGCCGGGCCATGTTCGAGGCGGCGCGGCTGTTCGACCACTACCGGCTGCCCGAGGTCTTCAGCGGCCACGCGCGGGACGCCGCGCACCCCTTTCCCGCGATCTATCCCCAGGCGAACTCTCCGCAGGCCTGGTCGGCCTCGGCGGTGATCTGCCTGGTGCAGGCGTTGTTGGGGATCTATCCCTACGCGCCCTGGAAGATGCTGCTGGTCGATCCCCACCTGCCGGAATGGTTGCCGGAGCTCACCGTCCGCGGGCTGCGCGT
>DASUNJ010000459.1:0-3061 GCA_036277235.1 Thermoanaerobaculia bacterium
CTCCCCCCTGCGCGGGGGCGGTTGGGAACGGGGGGAGGCCAGGAGGGGGGCGCTCCGAAGGCGAAGACCGTGGAGACGCCGAGCGCCCCCCTCCTAACCTCTCCCCAGAGCCAACCCTCCCCCTCCCCGGGGGGAGGAGCTCGCCGTCCGCGCTTCCTCCCGGAGGCATCCCCCCCCTCCCGGAGGGGGACGGCCGAAGGCCGGCACCGCACGTGGCTCGAAGCCCTCTCCCGCCGGGTCGGCCGCATCCTGGGCGAGCTGTCCGGGTCCTCCAGGCCGTCCACCCGTCTGGAGACGGAGCCCGCCCCGCGAAGCGCCGGGCCCGCTCCCGTCGAGCTGCCCGCGCCGTGGCGCCTCAACCTGCAAGGGGAGCCCGCGCCGCCGAGCCTGCTGGAGCGCTGGCGCACTCCCGGGCTCGGCGCTCCGCCCCGAACCCAGCGTCCCGGAGCCTCGCCGGGATCGCCCTCCCGGCGCAGCTCCCAGCCGCTCTCCAAGGAGGAGCCGCGATTCGCGGTTCCGGCGCTGGAGCAGTCCGGGGAAGCCCCGGAGCGGCGGAGAAGCCGGAACGAAGAGGTCGAGCACCAGGCCTCGACCCTCCTGCCGCCGCCGCCCTCCCTGCCGCCGTTCCTGCGGGCCAACGGGGCCGGCGACGGGCTGGCCCGCCGCCCCGCTCCCGAGGTGAAGACGGTCCTGGCGCCGCCGGACGGCCCGGCGGTGGGGGAAGAGGACCTGGACGCGCTGGCCGCGAAGCTCCAGCGCATCCTCGACGAAGAGGCCCGGCGGCACGGGATTCCTGTTTGAGGTCTGGCCATGCGACCGATGCTCGACGACCTGGAGCTGCCGCAAGTGCAGGAGATCCGCACCCACGATCTCCGCGCCCTGGCCGAGCACAAACCGCCCGGCATGTCCGGCAGCCTGCTCCAGAACCTCGGCCGGCGGCCCACCGTGCTCCTGCTCTGGGGCGTGGCGAGCGGACCCGAAGCGCGCGACTTCATCACCAGGCTCGAGGACAAGTTCCGCGCCGCCCAGCCCGTGCCGTTCACCGCCGACATCGCGAGCGATACCGGGATCGAGACGGTGCGCATCGCCGATCTCAAGCTCGACGACCTGGCCGGCCGGCCTGACCGCTTCACCTACATCCTCACCCTGCGCCAGCACATCGAGCCCGTCGAGCCGGAGGACACCTCCTTCGTCGACGACGAGCTCCTGGGCGACGCCACCGGCCTCATCGACGGCCTCGTGGACGGCCTCGATCTCGGGCTCGAGCTCGCCACCGGCCTGGAGCAGTTCGTCTCGCCTCTCACCGACCTCCTGACCCGTCTTCAGGACCTCAACCGGGGCAATGCCAGCCCCTAAGGAGACCCCATGGCCACCCCTGCCAACCTGTTCCAGGAGCTCAAGGACGTCCTCACGACGTTCAAGCAGTTCCTCGACACCAACGTCAACACCATCAAGCCCGCGATCACGGCGCTGAAGGCGATCGTGCCGCAGGTCACCGAGCTGCTCGACAAGCTGGTCGATCTGATGGGCAAGCTCAAGACCGAGATCAACAACCTGAACCCCGGTGCCGTCGGCGGCGGTCTGACCCAGGTGACCCAGTTCACCAACTCGGCCAAGACCCTGCTCGAGACGGCGAAGAACCTGCTGCCCAACGAGGCCTCCACCATCGACGAGATTCTGAGCGTGATCAGCGTGGTGAGCTCCCTGCCGTCGCTCGACGCGATCAAGACCGAGATCATCCAGCTGATCGACGCCATCACCGGCCACCTCAACACGCTCAAGACCGCGTAGGAGCCGTAGAAATCGCCCATGGCACCGGTCAAGCCCATGCTCGACGGCGTCGAGCTGCCGCAGGCGCAGCGGATCGCCTCGGAGGACGAGGAGGTCCTGGCGCAGCACGGCGTCCCGGCCCTGGAAGGGGATTTTCTCCAGGACCTGGGACGCCGTGCGACCCGCGTGACGCTGACGGGCGTGCTGACCGGACCCGAAGCGGGGGAGGACCTGAAGGGGCTGCGGGAGAAGTTCCAGGCCGCGCAGCCGGTTCCCTTCGTCGCGGACATTGCCACGGCCACCCGCGTCGACAAGGTGCTCATCGAGGAGATGGGCGTGCGCGAGCTGTCGGGAAAGATCGAGCGCTTCGAGTACGCGCTCTCGCTGCGGGAGTACACGCCGCCGCCGGCCGTGACGGAGGAGCCGCCGCCGGAGATCCCTCCGCCCGAGCTTCCCGAGACCGCCACGCTCGTGGTGGAGGTGATCGTCGAGGGCGACCCCGCCTTCGACTTCAGCCGCGTGACCGTGACGGTCACCGGCACGGACACGGAAGGGGTGTCCGTCTCGCGCACCCTGGCGAACCGGGCCGCCAACGTCTGGACCGAGACGGACTTCCCGCCCGGGCAATACACGGTCCAGGCGGTCGTGACCGAGCCTCCCCAGAAATCGGGATCGGCGCCCGCGACAGTCCAGGCCGGCCAGACGGCTCAGGTGACGATCACGCTCCAGTCCGGAGCCATCATCGCCAAGGCCTTCATCGTCCACTTCTGGTTCGACAGGTCTTTCGTGGAGCCGTGCATGCGGGCCGTCCTGCGGCAGGTGGCGCGCCATGCGCAGGACCATCCCGATGAGAAGCTGTTGGTCGTCGGCCATACCGATCTCACCGGCCCCGAGAACTACAACCAGTCGCTTTCCGAGCGGCGGGCACGCGCGGTCTTCGCCGCTCTCACCTTCGGTCGCGCTCGCGTCGCGGCCCTGGCCGAGTGGGACGCTTTGCGCAAGCTTGCGACGGGTGGGCTGCCCAGCCTGAACGACAACTGGGGCGTCCGCGAGTACCAGTACATCCTGCAGGATCTCGGCCATTACTCCGGCAATGTTGATGGTCAGCACGGGCCCGTCACCGACGCGGCGGTGCGCACGTTCCAGAAGGACCGAGGGCTAGCGCCGGTGGACGGCGTTGTCGGGAATGACACTTGGCGGGCGTTGATCGAGGTGTATCTCCGCCAGGACGCGCTGGACGTGCCCGAGAACCGGTTCCTGCCGAACTGTCCGAACGAGATTCTTAAGTGGC
>DASUNJ010000460.1:0-4676 GCA_036277235.1 Thermoanaerobaculia bacterium
CCCCCTCTCCCATCGCACACCCATCCCCCGGGAGAGGGGGGCCTTCCTTCACCAGATTTGCTTTGCTTCAGCCCCGGTGGCCTGCATACGTTCCCCTCTCCCGGTCGGGGGGAGTGCGATGGGAGAGGGGCCAGGGGTGAGGGGTCACTTGACCCTCCAAACCCCGCTCGCCCCCGCCGGCAGGTTCACATTCCACCCGCCCTCTTCAAGCTGCATGACGACGATCTCCCCTGTCGAGAAGATCGAATCAGTGCCGTCTCCCTCGTAGGGTCCCGCCACGACGGCGTCGGCGCTCAGGTTGTGGAGCACCAGCACCTTCTCTCCCGGGCTCTCGCGGGTGAAGGCCAGCACCGGATCGCTCTTCACCCCCGAAGTGAGCAGCTCGAGACTTCCCTCTCTCAACGCCTTGGATGACTTCCGCGCCCCGATCAGCTTGCGGTAGTGAGAGAGGAGCGAGCCGGGATCGTCGGTCTGAGCCGCCACGTTCGCGGTGCCCGGCGCGAGTTGGAACCAGGGCTTGCCAGTGGTGAAGCCTCCGGTCGGGGACGCGTCCCAGGGCATGGGGGTCCGTTTTTGCTCGTCGTTGTTGGCCGGGCCGTTCTGGAGCCCGATCTCCTCTCCGTAATAGAGGAAGGGCGCACCCGGCAGGGTCAGCAGGACGGCTGCGGCGCTGCGCAGCTTCGCGGGATCGCTCTTCAGGACCGTGGCGATCCGGATCTGATCGTGATTGGTGAGGAACGGTGCGTCCAGGGCCCCGGCCGGGTAGATCTCCTGGATCTCCTCGATCTTGCCCGCGATGCCGGCTGCCTCGCCGTCCCGCACCCCATTGAGGATTTCTTCGGCAAGCGGGAAGTTGAAGTTCATCGGCAGCTCGGCGAAGTACTGGGCGATGGCCGGCGTCGTGGTCCAGTTCTCGCCGACGAGCACGGCTCTGGGGTTCACTCCGCGGACGTGATCGCCAAACTCTTTGAGGAAGACATGGGTCTCGGGCTGGTCGTTCTGGAGGTCGCCGGGGCCGTTGGCGAAGAGGTGACGGGTGGCGTCGAGGCGGAAGCCGTCCACGCCGCGGGAAATCCAGTGCCCGGCGAGACGCTTCATTTCCTCGCGCACCGCGGGCGTGGAGAAATTGAGGTCGGGCATACCGCCCCAGAACACTCCGTAGTAGAAGGCGCCGTTCTTCTCGTGCCACGTGCGGTTGGATCCTCCCCAGGGCTGGGTCCACCCCGGATCGTCCGCCCGCCACACGTACCAGTCGCGCTTCGGAGAGCTGGGGGAGGACGCGGATTCCACGAACCACGGGTGCTGTGACGAAGAGTGATTCATCACGAAATCCACGATGATCCGGATGCCCCGCTTGTGGGCCTCGTCGAGCAGCCGCTGAAAGTCCGCGGCCGTGCCGTACTCGTCGTCGATCCGCTCGTAGTCGACCGTGTCGTACCCGTGGTAGCTCGGCGACTGGAAGACCGGCATGAGCCACAGGGCGTCCACGCCGAGATCCGTGGAGGTCTGGGGATTGCCGTCGTTCAGGTAGTCGAGCTTCGAGGTGAGACCGCGGAGATCGCCCACGCCATCGCCATCCGAGTCGGAGAAGCTGCGGACGAACACCTCGTAGAAGACCGCGCCGCGGGCCCAGTCGTGGTCCCACTGGGTAGGGGCGGATGCCTGGGGAGAGGGGGGAGGGGAGCCGGCGCAGGAGATCAGGAGAGAGCCGAGGAGGAGCAGCAGCGGTCGGGGAGATCTCATGGAGCCATTTTAGGTTACGGGATTGCGCTCGGCGTCGCCCCCTTCTGAAAGGGCAACACAACGATGGGAAGGGGAGAACCTGCGATCCGGATGGGTGCCGCTCCGACCGGCATCGGAGCGTCGCAACCTGGATGGCGCCGTCGCGACCCTCGATGGGCGGGTCGCAGCCCGGGATCGGGACCGCCCGCATCCGGATGGGAGGCTTCCCCATCCGGAGGGGAGAGTCTCCGGTCTGAATGGGCGAGTCGCGCATGTGGCCGGACGAGTCTCACTTCGAGGTGAGAGCCTCGTACATCAGGATGGCAACCTCTCTGACCGGAATGGGAGCACCTCCGATCGGCATGGCTGCATTGCCCATCCGGATCGTAGTGTTACAGACCGGGATCGGATCGTCGCCGGTCGCGATGGCTTACGGCTCCGTCAGCCACTTGACCGTGTTCTTCGTCAGGGGCTGAGGGACGGCCTGCCAGAGGTTGGTGTCCCCGCAGAAGACGATGCGGCCCTTTCCGAAGGGCATCGCTCCGAGGACGGCCGGGGCCGACGCTTCTCCCGGGTCCTTGACGGCGTCGCCGTCCAGGTCCAGGAAGCTCTGGTTCGACAGCTTGCCCAGGATCTGCGCGGTGGCCGGCTTCTGGATCAGGCCGCCTCCCACCTTGTACTGCAGCGGGCCCACCCCTTGGGTGATCGGATGGGGGGTGAAATTGTCGAGCACGTTGGCGCCTCTCGTCGTGCCCGTGAGCTTCAGCCCGAAGCTGGACGCCAGGCTGTCGGACGGCCCGGACTCGGTCAACAGCAGGACGCTTCCGCCGTCTTTCACATAGTCCTGATAGGCCGTGATCTCCGCCGCCTGATAGCTCCCGCTCCCCGCTGCCCGGATCACGAGATCGTAGCCGCTCAGGAGCTTGGACGTGATCAGGGTCGGACGCGGCAGCTCGTCGACCGTGTGCCCGAGCGAGCGCAGGTGGTCGGCGAGCGCCTTGCCCTGGTGCTGGACGGCCGGCTTGAAAGGTCCCGTCTGAGGGAACCACCAGACGCCGCCGTCCCGGGAGGCGTCGACCAGGATGCGGCGCTTGATCCGCGTATCGAGCCGGCCGAGCTTCTGCGTCGAGAGATGGAAGGGCAGGGTCGTCCCCTTTTGCAGCCCGTCCGAGTAGGGGACGCTCTGGGTCCCCTCCGCCCGCGCGGCGAAATGATCGTAAAGCCGCATCATGACGTCGGGGGCGAGCCCGTCCCTGGATACCAGGACCGTGGCGATGCGGAACTTCTTCCGGGCCGTGGCGGCATCGGGCACCCGCGGACCCATCGCCTGGAGGATGCCCTGCATGGTCACCTTCGTCAGCGCGCTCGCCGGCACCGGCCCAGGCCCCGGAGCCGTGCTCTGATCCTTGAACACGAAGTGGTCCTTGACCTGGGCGGCCGGCAGCATCCCCATCGCGTAGAGGCTCAGGTCCTTGAAGACCTTCGGCCCGACGCTCGGGACCAGCTCGAAATCGTTGCCGGACGGCTTCAGCTCGAGGCCGAAGCTGAGCCCCTGTCCTCCGGGCACGGACCAGCCCATGATGCACGACGCCAGGTCGGACAGCGGGTAGTGAGGGATGCTGGAGTCGAGCGGCGCCATCTTCAGGAACTGGAGCCACTGAT
Source organism: Thermoanaerobaculia bacterium (assembly GCA_036277235.1). Lineage (GTDB taxonomy): Bacteria > Acidobacteriota > Thermoanaerobaculia > Multivoradales > UBA5704 > DATMER01. The sequence goes on from DASUNJ010000460.1 coordinate 3,385, forward strand.
GGCCGAGCTCGTGCTGGTAGGCCGGGGCGGCGCCGTCGAACATCTGCGGGATGGGAAAGATCGTGCACCCCAGGAGCCGGCCGGCGCTGCCGTGCGCCGCCGTGTTGTTGAACGTCTGGAGCCCGATCCCCTGCACGTCGTTGCGGACGCCGAAGTGATGACGGTTCTTAAGATGGGGAAACTCGTAGACGATGTTGAGGAAGTCGTAGCTGTCCTCGAAGTGGCTGTAGAGCTTCTGGGTGATGGTGGCGACATTGAACGTGCTGAAGAAGGCGGCATCGGCGAGGTTGATCAGATGGTCGGACCACTGGACCGTCGCCGAGATCTTGCGGATCTTGACCGCGGGGACGTCGGGGGTGAGCACGTCGGCGAAGACATTGGACTGCACCGTGTCGTTGCCCTTGTGCAGTCGCAGGAAGCCGACGAAGTTGCGGTTGACGTCGTCCGGCGTGAAGTTCTTGAGGACGTCGGCCGCCGGCAGCTTGATGCTGAAGATGCCGTCGCCGGCCGTCTTGTCGCCGCCGGTGCCGTCGTCCTTCAAGGTTACGGTTGCCGCCGGAGACTGGAGCTCGAGGGTCGCTGAGCCGGGGGAGCCCTCCGTCTTGGCTTCAAGAAGGACGGTCTGGGGCTGGCTCGGGTCGATCACGCCTGGGGTGAAGCGGTACCAGATGACTTTCATGATTCCTACAGGCGCGGCAGGGGGGTGCCGCGTTACCCGGCCCCCCTTTTCCCGTCTCGCGCACCTGTCTAGATAGATGGTTTGAGTCATTTCGGTCCGCAGCGGTCCCGCCACTCCCATGCCCGCCCCCTTTCCTGGGAGGCCGCGGCTCTATTGAGGAGGACCGGTCATGAAGCGCCTTGCTTTCGTCTCCCTTCCCCTGCTCCTTGCTTTTGCCTTCGCCTGCGCCCACATGGGTCCGCCCGGCGACCCTGCCCGCGAGGGCGGCGGCACGGCCCGAGTCGGCGCCGTCTCGCTTTCCGACGAGACCGAGGGGCCGGCAGCGGCCCCGGTCGTGATCTACGATCCGGTCGCCCCGACCGTGGTCGACCCCCTGAACCTCCCGCCGATGGAGGCCCCGGACGAGTCGGGGACCGTCCGCGGAGGCAGGGAGATCGAGATGCCGATCTCCAAGGAGGAGGCGGACCTCCTGCGGGAGGAGGCGCTCAAGCTGGAGCCCGATCCCGCGATCCAGACCCCGGGCAGCGCGTTCGGCCCCGGCCAGCTCGCCCCCACGGTGGGGACCAACTTCGCCGGCAACGACGCCACCCAGTGCTGCGGCGGCCAGTTCACC
>DASUNJ010000461.1:0-4435 GCA_036277235.1 Thermoanaerobaculia bacterium
ACTCGCCGTTTCGTGCAACTCGTTGTTTCCCTCGTTCCGCCCGCTGCCGCAATCCCGGCCGACGAACCCGACAGCCGACTCCGCTTCAATGGCTGAGGAGACCCAAATGAAACGAGCCCTTGCTTCCGCTGCCGCTCTCGCGCTGCTCTTGATCGCCGGTTCAGGATGCCCCCGCCCCGGCGATGGGAAGGAGACCGTGAAGATCGGCTTCATCGGCCCCTTGAGCGGGGATGCCGCCTCTTTCGGGAACCGGATGAAAAACGCCGTCGAGCTCGCGGTCGAGGAGTTCCAGGGCAAGACCCCGGTCGCGTTCGAGGTGATCTACAAGGACGACCGCATGGACGTCGGCCAGGCGAGGCAGGCCATGGACGCTTTCCTGGCCGACCCGTCGGTGATCGCGGTGATCGGTGCCGGACGTAGCCAGGTCGTGCAGATGGAAGCCGAACTGGCCGCCCCATCCGGCCTGGTCGTGATCTCGCCGACTGCCACCAGCCCCAGCCTCTCGGCGCCCGAATACACGCATTTCTTCCGCGTGATTCCCTCCGACGCCTATCAGGGGCGATTCCTGGCCGAGATGGCGGTCAACCGCAATCTCTCCAACGTGGCAATCGCCTACCTGACCGACGATTACGGCAATGGCCTGCGGAACGAATTCCGCAGGACGTTCACGAGCCAGGCCGGCAAGAGGATTGCCGCCGAGCAGGGCTTCTCGAGCGGCGAGGCCGAGTTCGAGCCGCTCATCCTGAGCATTCTGCGGCACAACCCGGACGGTGTCTTCGTGGCCGGCATGCCACAGGAGATCGCCGACTTCCTGGTCGATGCTCACAAGATCAAGGACGTCGCCAAGATCCAGTTCCTCGCGCCCGAGGTCTTCCGCAGCCCGGACAGCCTGAACCGGGCGGACAAAGGCGAGGCCGCGCAGAACGTCCTGGTCAGCGGCACCGAGGCCAATCTTTCCAAACAGTTCCTCGACAGCTACCGGAGTAAGTTCACCCAGGGCCAGCCCGACGAGGAGCCGGACGCCTTCGCAGGCAACGCCTACGATGCAGCCAAGGCTCTTTTCATTGCGCTCCAACAGGGCGCCAAGACACGCCAGGAGCTTCAGCGTGCCCTTGGCCAGGAGGACTTCAAGTTCTCCGGCGCCAGCGGCACGGTGGCGTTCGACCCGAACGGCGACATCGATACGAAGAACTACAGCCTGTATGTGGTCCAGGGCAAGGACTTCGTCAGGATAGCGAGCTCGGGGGGTTGATGAGCTCGGGCTTTCTAGAGGTCGACGCGTTGCTGATGGCCCTGCTCCGGGCCTGCCAATACAGCCTCGTCGGCATCGGGTTTGCCATGCTGATCGCGAACACTCGGATCGTCAACTTCGCGCACGGCTATCTCATGCTCTTCGCGTGCTGGATCGTGACACTCCTCATGAAGGCAAGCTTCTTCGGGGCCGATGTCGCCGGAGTGATCTTCGTCATCCTCCTGCTCATGGTCCTTCTCGGTGCCGGTCTCCAGCGGCTCTACGGGCTCTTCGATCGAGGCTCGGATACCACCTACGCAGATCGCATCCTGATCGGAACCGTCGGAGTCGGCTTCGTTCTCGAGGGGCTGGTCAGCGTGATGACCAACGGACAGGCGCTGCGCTTCCCAAACCTGGAAGGAACCCAGGATCGCAGCCTCGGATGGGCAGCGCTGATGAGTCTGGCCTTGCTCGCACTGATGTTTCTCGACCGCCGTATTTCCGCGGCGGCGAGGCTTCCCGGCCCTTTCTGTACGGGGCTCCTCGCGGACGCCCCCCCGCGATACTACGGCTTGACCCTGGCGGCCGTCCCTGCCCTGCTCGGCCTGATCGCATTCGCGGTCCTCGAGGCCGGACGCGTGCTGACCCCGGCGATCCAAAGGGCGTTCGCCGACTCGACCCGGATACGCTGGGACCATGCCCGCCTGCCGCTGCTGCTGTTGACTCTCGCTTTCCTGGGCGTGACCAGCGTGCTGCTGCGTACGCGCGCCGGGTTGCTCGTTCGGGCCTGCAACGCGGACGGGAGACTCGCCACCCGTCTCGGATTCTCTCCTCGTCGCGTCGAGCGGCTCGTCTTCGTCTACTCGGCTTGCGTGGCGGGAATCGGCGCCATTTTCGTCGGCCTGAATTCGAACAGCGTACGGCTCTCCTTCGGATTCCGCTGGACTCTCCTGGGGTTCTGCTGCGCGCTGGCAGCCGGCAGGCTCGGCAGGCTGTCGATGGCGGGCGTCGCGGTGTCGGCTCTCCTCCTCGGCTTGATCGAGTATGCCTGCGGCCGGTGGTCTCCGGACACCAAGGTTTGGGAGGCGGTAGGCTTCCTCGTGCTTTCCCTGGTCCTCCTCGCTTCCCGGGGAGAGTTCTCCTGGCGCGCACGGTTCGCTCAATGAGGCAGAGCTCCGTATCATGAAAGGGTTTCTTCATGGCCTGCTGAGCGCTCTGCCTCTCGGCCTGGCTCTCTCGATCGCGTGCGTGGGAGCGCGGCCGATGCTCAAGCGGGGAGGCATGCTGTCGCTGTCCCTGGCGCTCTACTTCGCCTTCGGCGCCTATGCGGCCGGGTGGGCCTGGAACAAGATCGTACCGCCCGGCTCCACGGGATCGCTGCACCAGATCCTCGCCGGCTTCCTGGTAGCGGTGCTGGGAGCCGCGTGCCTGGCGTTGCCGAACCTGTTTGCGCTGCGATGGAGGCTCCGCGGCCACTTCTATGGCCTCTTCAGCCTGGCCTACGCGTTCGGCCTCTGGTCTGCGATCGTCAATCTCCAGATCTTCACCAAGGATTTCGACGGCTTTCAAATCAGAGCCGTCTGGCCGCGGCCGACTGCCATCGTCCTGGTCACCGTCTTGCTCCTCCTCACACTCGCCGTCGTCTACAAGATCGAATGGGGCTGGCGGGGAACGAGCCTCGACTGGATCCGGCACAACGTGCACGACCAGGCGATCTACGGCATCAACGAGCTGCGGCTCCTCACGAGCATGGAGCTGGTCGCGGCCGGCGCCACCGGGCTTGCGGGGGCCTGCTACGCGATCCTTCTCAATAACACTCAACGCGGGTGGGGAGAGCCCGGATACCTCGTGCTGATCGTGCTCGCCACCCTGCTCTCGGCGTCCCATCCATGGATGGCGGTGGTCTCCAGCACGGCGCTGGCCGTGATCCGGCCCATGATCTCTCTATGGTATGCCCCGGCCGATCTCGTCGTTCTGGGGCTCGCGCTGTTCCTCGTTTCGGCCCACCGGAGATGGTGACGAAGTGATGCCGGATCAGCCCTCTCGGACGGTTCTGAAGGCCTCGGATATCGCGGTCGTACGCGGCGGCCGGTTGATCCTGAATGGAGTCAACCTGGAGGTGCTGCGATCCGAGCTGGTGACCATCATCGGCGCCAACGGCTCGGGAAAGAGCACCCTTCTCCTGGCGCTCACACGTCGAATCGATATCAGGAACGGCACCTTGTCCTACAACGGCGGCGGCGATTCCTCGCTCAAGATCGGGTGGGCCAACCAGTTCCCCAGGACGTATCCCAGCGCGACAGTGCTCGAGCATGCGCTCGGGCCGCGTTTCGTCGCCGAGCGCGCCCACGCGGACTGGAACGCACGGGAGGGGGAGGTCCGTTCCTTTCTCAAGGCCCTTCAGTTCTCCTCGATCGCGAACCAGCGCTGCGACACCCTCTCCGACGGCGAGCGGCGGGTGGCGGAGCTTGCCAGGGCGTTTTTCCATGGCAGGGACATCCTCTTTCTCGACGAGCCCACGGCGGGGCTCTCCTCCACGGCATCCGGGAAGCTGGCGGAGTACCTGCGGGCCAGGAAGGACGACGGCTGCGCCATCGTGATCGTCACCCACGATCACGCATGGGAGAAGGCCATCTCTCCCCGCAGACTGCGCCTGTTCGGAGGGAGCCTGAACCATGCCGGCTAGGATGGACCCGTTCGCTTCCAGCTCCTCACCTCCGATCATCACGGTCGAAGGTCTGAGCGGCGAGATTCAGGATGGCGCAGGGAAACGCCGGCTTTTCGAGCCGGTCGACTTCCAGCTCCGGCCGCGACGGCTCCTGGCGGTCATCGGTCGGAATGGGGTCGGGAAGACCTCGCTTCTCCGCCTCCTGGCCGGCAGTGAAACGCCCGTCGAGTTCAAGGGTTCGGCGTCGACCGCCGGCGGCGCCGTCCCGATCCATCATCTGCACACTTTGTACAGGAGATGGTTCGTGGATCCGGGCCATGAGGTTTTTCCAACTCTGAGAGTCCGGGAGAACCTGGAAGTCGTACTTCTCAGAAATCAACGGCGCTGGAATCAGGAGGTGGATTTTCTGGTCGAGCAGTGGAAGTGCAAAGAGCTGCTGAAGCGCTTCGCTCGCGATCTTTCGGGTGGAGAGCTGCGGCGGCTGCAAATCCTGATGGCAGTGCTCTCCCGTGCCAATGCCATCTTCCTGGACGAGC
>DASUNJ010000462.1:0-3481 GCA_036277235.1 Thermoanaerobaculia bacterium
GGAGCAGCCAGCAAACGCTCGAGATCGACCGTCAGCAACAGCACTCCCATCTCGCGGCAGAGCGCCTCCGCCGTGGTCTCCTTGCCCACGCCGAAAGGGCCCTGGAGATAGAGAACCCGGTTGCCCTCCTGGCCTGCCAGCGCCAGAAGCCGCTCCTTCAAAGCCGGCTCCTGCACCATCTCCTCCAGCCGCGCCGCCGGCTCCACCCGCCGCGCATACGGCGCCAACCGGCCATCGATGCCGTCATCCCCAAAGAGGAAAGCCGCCACGCGGGCATCGGCGCGAAGGTAGCGAGCCAGCAGAGGAGGCTGGGGCCGCGAAGGATCGTCAAAGGGTTCCACCAGCCGATGCCGCAGCAGCGGCGCCTGTCCCGAGAACCGGGACCGGGATGCGAGCTTGGCCTCGAACGTGGGGCAGAGCAGGTTGAGGACGAGGTCGAAGCTCGGCCTTCTCTTGGTGACGTCGTCCTGGAGGTAGGCGAAGAGCCGCTCGTAGCGGAGGTCCACCTCGGGAGCGAGCGTGACCAGCAGGGCGTCGAGATCGAAAGGAGTCAGCTCGAACCGCCGCGCCAGCTCCTCCAACCGCAGCTCGGTATCGGCGGGCGTTCCGGCTTTGCGCTCGGCGATCCCCTGGGCGAGGCGTCCGAGGGCCTCCGCGACCTCGGGTCGATGGGGGACCGCGGCCCATCGCGGCAATCCGGCGGGCTCGGCGAGCAGGGCATCCAGCTCCTGCTCGGAGATGTAGAGGCCCTGGAGCTCGCCCTGGTCCTGGAGCGTGCCGCGGGCGCGCGCGACCTGGACCCGGATGAGCAGGTCGATGCGCTCCAATTCCGCGAGCACGTGCTCCAGGGACGACTTGTACGGTTCCATGGCAACGCATTCCTCCCAATCCATCCTCTACGTGAATTTCCGGGAAACCCGCCAGCGGACCCCTTGGAGCTCGTAGTCCTCCTCGCTCTCGTTGCGCGTGTCGCGCAAGTAGCCCTGGAGCCGGGTGGAGAAGAGCTTCTGGAAGAAGGCGTCGTGGTTGAGGACGAGCACCGAGTTGAGGCCGGCGACGGTACCCACGATCTCGTCCCACTCGGACGCGTCGATAGCCTGGGCCACGAGGGTCCCGGCCCCCGGCTGGGTCTTGAGCAGGGTGAGGTTCGGTCCAGCGAACCGGACCTCGGTCACATGCTCCGCAACCCCCTCGAACACGCCGATGTCGTGTAGCCCTATGAGCATCCACTGGCCTCGAATTCGCACTGCCCCGATCTCGGACAGGTCCCGGCTCACGCTCGACTGCGTGGCGGGTATGCCCATTTCCTTGAGCTTCTCGACGAGTTCCTTCTGCTGGGTGATCGGCTCATCTCCCTTTAGAATCTTTAGTATAGCCAATCTACGCTTGTCCTGCACATCTCTGTCGCTAGGCATCTGTCACCTCCTTGAGTAGTGAATATTAGGACGAAACCCGCATAAAATCAAGATTGAGGGTTGACAAACGTTTTGACCAGCTCTACCGTATTCACATTCTAAGCAGTTGCCCCGGGCCAATGACGGTCCAGGCGATCCTCCCCGGGAGGGGAAGGAGGTTCGAGATGGCCGATCCGAGGCTGTACATGAACACGGTGAACGGGTGGGAAAAGATGGGCACGGCGGTGAACGCCAACGACACGGAGGTTTCGCACCTGGGCTTCAAGGTGCCCGAGCTGCGGGGGAAGGGCGAGCTGCTGCGCGGCCTGTACGCGGAGCACGCGGCCCTCGCGGCGGCAAGGCAGACGATCACGCAGGAGATGCAGGAGGTGATCGAGGAGGGGGACCAGATCTTCCGCATGCTGCGCGAAGCGCTCCGGGACTTCTACGGGAAGCGCAACCCGAAGCTGGTCGAGTTCGGCATCGACCCGCTGCCCAGCCAGCCCAAGGCGACGGGCACGACCATTCCGCTGCCGGAAGCCCCGGCTCCCGACCCCGCGAAGTAGCCCGTCAGTATCCCGTCGTACCGTCGCATCGGGGGGCGCGCTGCCAGGCGCCCCCGCTTCTTTCAAGCTGTCGACCCGGGCCAATGATGGCACCGGGCATACCTCCCCGGAAGGGGAAGGAGGTTCGAGATGAGCAACGTACGGTTGTACATGAACAAGGTGAACGGGTGGGAGAAGATCGACACGGCCATGACCACCAACGATTCGGAGGTCGCGCACCTGGGCTTCAAGCTCCCCATCTTGCGGACCAATTCGCAGCGGATGCGCAGCCTGTACGCGCAGCACGCAGCCCTCGCGGCCGCAAGGCAGACGATCACGCAGGACATGCAGCGGCTGATCGATGAAGGGGACCAGATCTTCCGCATGCTGCGCGAGGCGCTCAAGGATCACTACGGCAAGCGCAACGAGAAGCTGGTGGAGTTCGGAGTGGAGCCGCTGCGGACCCCCTCCGTGAAGCGCCGCCGTCAGTCGAAGAAGAAGTCGGCCGAGGCGCCTGTCGAGACCCCGGCCGAGTCCCCCGCCCCGGCTCCTGATTCTGTGAAGTAGCCTGTCAGTGTTCCGTCAAATCGGGGGGCGTGCTGCCATGCGCCCCCGGCTTTTTCACGCCGCAGCCTCGATATTCTCCCTGATGATCCGCGGATGCCGAGCGGCGATGCGCAGCAAAGCGATCGCGGGGCCTTCAGGATGCCGCCGGCCCTGCTCCCAATTTCGCAGAGTGTGAACGCTGATCCCCATCGCGAGAGCGAACTGCACCTGCGTCAGGCCGACGAAGCGCCGCAAGCGGCGACCTCCTCCCCTGATTCAAGCTGTCCTTGCATGAGGCGCCTTCGAACCCACGCGGGAGGACGTTGAAGGCCAAGGCCCTGAAAGGGATCATCCGAAACAAAGCCGCGCCAGACGACCCGGGAGGCTAATCGTCTTCGAGGTCGAAGAATTGCGGGGACAGGGGTGTGGTGTGACGGATGATGGAGTGCAGCGTCACCTCATCATCATCGACAATAAAGTAGTAGGCAACGTAGGCTTCACCGCCCCCGAGGAAGACGGGGCAAATCCGCAGTTCTGTATTGCGGATTTTCTGGCCGAAGGACGCCGAGCGCTGAAGCCGCCACTCAATACCTCTTGTGACGGACTCCCACCTATCACCCAAGAGCTCTCGGGCTTCGTTCGCGTAGCGCTGGCTTTTATTAACTCTCAGTGTGCGCCTATCTCTGCGGCTAGCCGCTGGCCGTATTGGATCTCTTCTTCCGCCAACGTAAACTTCTGCGGATCACCCAAGAATACTGTCTCAAAAGGGATGTCTTCCTCAAGAGCCGCATCCTGCCAGCCGACGAAACGATGCGAGAGGTGGCTAACCTCCTTCGCATCGTTGTTCCAAAGTGCGCGAATGACCTGACTGACCATCGCCACTTCCGGCGCAGTGAACAGCTCCACGTTTGGCTCACGTCGCAGGATTACTCGCTTTTGGGAATAGTCGACAAGTTGCCTCTCCACCACGATGCAGGCACCCTCATCAATTAGCTC
>DASUNJ010000463.1:0-5207 GCA_036277235.1 Thermoanaerobaculia bacterium
TCCCTGAGCTGCGGACCGACATCCGTCCCCTCCTTGCGGTCCGCCTCGATCGCCTCGAGGTCCGCCCAGCTCCGGCCCAGGGCGGCGGCGAGCATGCCCTCCAGGCCGGCCGGGGGAGCCTGGCCCTCCCGGGCGTCGCGCAGCTCGCCGAGCCAGTTGTCGAGAGCATCCTTGCGCGTGTTCCAAAGGACCTGGAGCCAATCGTCCCCCGCCTCGTCCGGCGGCTGGGGCACCAGGTGGTCCGCGGGGACGAGGTCGGGGTCGAGCAGCGGCACGGCGCCGACGGGTTCGGTCTCCGGCCAGTCCTCGCGCCGCCACCGCTCGCGCAGGCGTTCGAGCTGCCAGGCGAGGAAGGCGGGGATGGCAGGGCCCTCCGACAGGGGGTCTCGGGTGGTGTCAGCCAAGCCGAAGAGCTGCTCGAGGTCGGCTTCGGCGAGGGTGGCGAGGTCCAGGCAGAGCGCGTCCAGGCGGGCCGGATCGAGGCCCAGCCGGTCGGCGAGGTCCTGGCGCGCCTGCGCTTCGGCGCCGCGGGCGAGGAGCAGCTCGTCGTAGGAGGTGCCGAGCCGGAAGAGCAGTGCCGCGTAGGCTGCCTGCCGGTAGCTCCGCTCGTCGGCGGCGAGGGCCTCCTTCTGCTCGTCGGGGATGCCCGGCCAGACCGGTCCCGACGGGTCGAGGTAGCGGCGCAGGACCTCGACCACCAGGCGCACCTGGCGCAGCTCCCGGTCCACGGCCTCGCCTGCCGTGGGCAGGTCGCCGAACGGCTGGTGGAGAGTGTCGTCCAAGGTGGCGAGGTCGACCGAACCCGATTCGTTGCGCAGGTGGGTGAGGGTGTAGTCGAGGAGCGCCGCCAGATAGGCCAGGGGGCTCACCGCCGAGAGGTTCTCCTCCCCCGTTGCCTCGGACGCCAGGGCCCGCTCGGCGGGGCTCGCGGCCAGGCGTTCCGCCCGCTCGACCCGCAGGCCGGCGAGCACGCTGTCCAGGAACGCGGCCCGATGCGCCGCCAGCTCGAGCCCGGTCTCTCCAGGCTCGCGGGTCGTCACGCCGTCGATTACGTCCTGCATCTCCGCCATCGCCTTCCCCTTCCTCGTCGTCCATTTGTCTCGCGCCGGCCCTCACAAGTACATCCGGGAGCCGCCGTAGCCGTACATGTCGTTGTATCTCCTCTGCTGCTGCATCTGCTGATCGACGTAGCTTGGATCGACCGAGTTCATGAAGTAGCGGATCACGTCCCGCAATCGGACGTTGACGGGGGGATCCCACTTCCACTGGGTCTTGCCGTCGACGCGCTCGTAGCGCCAGCCCTGGATCTCGTTGGCGCGGATCTCGTCCTCGGTGGGCCGCTCTTCGGTGCCGCCGGTGCGCGCCCGGATCTCGTCGGCCTCGGCGATGTTGCGCTGTACGATGTTCTCCATGAACCCCCAGGCGATGCCCGGGGCGACCCCGCGCACGACGCCGGCCCCCGCGCGCAGCCGGCCGCCGAACTGGCCGGGCTTGATGCTGCCGGGCGCCACCCCGGCCTTGCCCTTGAGGCCGGTGGCGCTGGGGCTGATGCCGAAGCGCGTGCTGCCCGGCACCTTCTCGATGCCGGCCTCGGCGAGGGCCTGCTTGACCAGCTTGGCGTCTGCGTCGGTGCCCTCCGACACCAGCTCCCAGAAGGCCGACTGGGCCTTCTCGTAGGAGAGCTTGCCCCCCTGGGACGCCTTGTTCCAGAGCCGGCGCAGCTCCTCGGTCTCGCCGAAGGAACGGCTCATCATGTTCTGGGCCGCCTTGGAGAACTCCTCGGCGCTCTTCGGCCCGCCCAGGCTCTGGGGGGCGCTCCGGGTGCGCGGGCCCTCGGGCCGCGCGCCCTTGCTCGAGTTGTCCGAGCGGGGCAGGAAGGAGAGGTTGTCGGGGTCGACGTGCGGCCCCCCGGCGGCGCGCGCCTGGACGTGATCGATGGTGATCTCGAGCCACTTGAGGAGGACGGTGTCGTCGGCCTCGCCGAGCGGGTCGACCATCTTGAGCGGCGAGCCCCCGCCGTAGCGGTAGAGGCTCACCGTGCGCGTCTGCGGACGCGGGTCGCAGGAGGTCCAGACCCCCAGCCAGGGGGCGTAGTAGCGGGCGCCGAAGGCGTAGAGGCCGCTCTCCTCGTCGCGCTCCTTGCCGGCGTAGCGGTAGCGCTTGCGCGCGAAGCTGCCGAAGACGGTCTCGCCGTAGGGGGAGTACTCCTCGCGGTTGACCGAGGCCCCCGCGCCGTCGACCACCATCGAGCTGCTGCCCAGGTGATCGGCCAGGTGGTAGCGCACGGGCGGGCTGTTGTCCCCCTGGATCGGGCTGCCGGCGCGCACGGTGGCGATCCGCTTCTGGTCGTCCATCACGAGCAGTGTGTTGTTCTCGTGCGGACCGGTCCGGTAGTGCTCGAAGAAGCCGTCGACATAGACCGTCACTTCCGGCTGGCTGCTCCGGCCGCCCACCAGCTTCTTCACCCGCCGGCCGCGGGCGTCGTAGAGGTAGGCGGCGTAGACCGTGGGCTTGGCACCGGGCGCCTGGGTGCGGAAGAGGGCCAGGCGGTCGGCGTGGTCCCAGTGGCAGTGGCGCGAGGCGGTCTCGCGGACCAGGTTGCCGTTGGCGTCGTGCCAGTGCGTCCGGGGCGAGGCCGCGCCGGCGTCGATGGCGTGGGTGACCTGGTTGCCCGGCGCGCCCGGCCACTCCTCGTCCCCCAGGTGGGCCGGCCACTCGGCCCGCCACTGCTCGGGGGTGCGCCCGCCCACGCCGAAGCGCCGGGTCCAGGCGGCCTCGGGGTTCGTGTGAGCGAGGGCCAGCAGATTGCCAGCCGGGTCGTGCTCGTAGGTCTCGCGGTAGAGATGGGTCAGCTTGGGGGCGTTGTCCGGGCCGGGGAAGCCGCGGAAGACGTGCTCGCAGCGCTGGTCGTCGCTCCACGGGCGCGGGTTCTTATTCGTCTTGCACTGCCGGCCGGTGGCCGCGCGCAGCCGGTAGAGCGGGTCGTACTCGAAGCGGCGCAGCAGAGCATCGCCGCGCACCAGCAGCGCGGCGAGAGCGGGGTCGGCCATCCGCGCGGCGTCCGGGTTGTTCTCGACTCCGCACCCGGGCGTCCGTTCCTCGATGCCCAGCGGGTTGCCGGCGAGGTCGTACTCGAACCAGAGGTCCTGGAGCGGCGGCCGGCCGGCCGGGGTGTAGGTCAGCGGCGCCTCGGCGTTGCGCCGCCAGTGCTCGCTGCGCAGGCGCGCCAGGCGCAGCAGCGTGCGGTCGTAGGCGTAGCGGGTCATCACCCCGTTGCCGTAGGCGATCAGGATCCGCTGCCCTTTGGCATCGTAGGCCACCCGCTCGACGAAGACCTCGCCGTCGAGCTCGACCCGCTCCAGGGCTCCGGCGCGGTTGTAGCGCGGCCGCAGGACCCGGCGCCGGCCGGTGACGTCCGTGGGGTAGTGCAGGGTCTTGGCCCGGCTCAGGGCGTCGTAGGCCGCGGTGGTGCGGTAGGCGGCGTCCTCGAGGAGCTTCTGGGCCCAGGCATCGAGCGAGGTCCCCAGGGGCGGCTCCCAGTTGACCCGGTAGGGCGTGACCTGCCAGCCGTTGGCGGGCGTGGGGTCGAGGACGGCCCGGATCTCGGCGTCGCGGATCGTCCGGCGCACCTTCTCGACCACGTTGGCCTTGAAGTCGTAGGCCTCGTAGGTCAGCAGGCCGGCCTCGTCGTAGTGGCGGTGGAGCCGGCCGCGCAGGTTGCCGGCCCGCGCCTGGTCGGGCGGAAGACTGTCGCCGTAGACCAGGCGCTCGCGCAGGGTCACTTGCAGGTCGGCGGCATCGCGCGCCCAGAGCCGGACCGGCCGGTTCACGGCGTCGTAGGCCTGGAGGACCAGGGCGCCCCGGCCGTCCCGCCGCTCGACGACGTTGCCCCCGGCATCGACCGCCAGGAGGCGCGTGCCGGCGTCGAGCTGCTCGGTGCGCAGCGCCCGGCCCGCGAGGTCCCAAACGTGGCGGAAGGTGGTCCGCCCCAGCGGATCGACCGCGGCGAGAAGGTTGCCCTTGAGATCGAAGGTCGAGCGGGAGACATGCCAGTCGGTCGCCGGGTCGGGGCCGTTGCGCTCGACGCTCTCGACGGTACGGCCGAGGACGTCGAGGACCGAGCTCGACGGGGTGTTCCAGTGCGCCTGCCAGGCCGCCCCGGCCTCCGGGTGGGTGCGGCCGGCATTGTCGTTGGCGTCGTAGGAGTAGACCTCCCAGGGTGTGGGAGTAAAGCGGTCCGGGTCGGAGAGGTCGATCGGGACGCCGTAGACCATGCGCTGCCTGGAGCTGTCGGGCGCCGTGGTGCGGACGACCCGGCCCATGGGATCGTAGGTCAGGACCACCTTCTGGCCGAGCTCTCTCTCGGCCGGCGCGGCGTAGGCCCATCCGGTCGAGAAGAACGGCTCATAGCGCGCCACCACCCGCCCCTTGTTGTCGTAGATCTGCCAGCCGGTGACCACCACCCGGGGCGGATCGCTCGCCGCGGCCAGCCGTCCGACCGCGGGCGCGAGGTGCGCCGGGTCTGCGGTGAGCCCCGCGTCGCCGAAGAGCGGATCGCCGAAGGCGACCTCCTCGGCCTGCAAGCGGGTCTGGACCAGCCGGCCGAAGCCGTCCGAGTACTCGACCTGCTCGACCGTGGCGCCCCGCTCGGCCGCGGGCACGTCCGTGTCGTTGGCGTGGTGGAGCCGGCGGAGGGTGCGGACGGAGACCGGTCCCCGCCCCTCGTCCCAGGCCGACAGGTCGTAGACCAGGCGCGTGCCGGGGGCCTCGGGCGTGTCCCCCAGGCTCTCGCCGCTCCGGCCCATGGCCGCCGTGCTCTCGAGCAGGCCCAGGGGGGTGTAGGCATAGAGGCTCCGGTTGCCGTTGGCGTCGGTGACCTCGCGGGGCTGGAGGGCCCGGTAGTCGTAGGTCGCCCGGGTGGTCAGCCCCACCGGGTCGGTCACCAGGATGGGGAGCAGGCCGTAGGGGTCGTAGGCGAAGGTGGTCTCGTGCCCCAGCGGGTCGCGGGTGGCGCGTGGCAGGCCGCGCCCGCGGCCGTCGGTCGACTCCTGGAAGTCGTAGCGCCGCAGCTCGGCCGCGGCGTAGAGGCCGCCGGCCGTGCCGCCACCGGCCGGCCGCTGGACATAGCCTGCCCGCGCCGGCAGCAGGCTCCGGAATTCCGCCGGATAGTCCGGCGTCCAACCGCCGCCGGCCAGGTAGGGGGGGAG
>DASUNJ010000464.1:0-22372 GCA_036277235.1 Thermoanaerobaculia bacterium
GTTCCGAAGACCACCCTCGACCAAACTCCCAGGCGGGCTCAGAGGCACCAGTGCGCTCCGGTCTCACGCCGGCACCTATCCACGACTATTTTCATCGATCTTCGGGTGCAGCGCAGCTGCATGAAAAACTCCCAGGGAAAATGCGCTCGATCGTGGCGCGGACTGCGGTTCGGACGTCAGGGACACGGGGACGCGCCTCGGAAACCCGAGTCCCTGCCTCGGAAACCGCGGCCGGCGTCTCAGGGACATGGAGGTCTGACGCGGAGACTCGGGTCCGGAGGATCGAGACCGCGGTTTCTGCCTCAGGGACGCAGGTCCGCGTCCCAGGGACCGCTGCCCCTGCCTCGGAAACCCGGGGACGAACGTCGCGGACCGCGGGACACGCTCCGGAAATCCGGGTCCCTGTGACGAAAACCCCTGCCCCTGCCTCAGGGGCAGGGGTTTCTGCGATAGAGATCGGGGTTTTCACGATGAAGACTGCTGACTCTGCCTCAGGGGCAGCGGTCTCTGCGACAGGGACCGCGGTCCGCGTCGCGAAAACAGGGGTGCCTACGAAGGAAACCGCTGCCCCTGACGTCCGGACCGCGGTCCGCGCCGCTGCTGAGCAAGGGCCTGTGCTACCCTCCCCCGGTCGTCCCTGACTGAGGAGGGAGAGCATGCAGCCGCCGCGCGCCAGCAACGAGTCGGTTGTCGAGTTCACCGTCCGGGCCGCCGTCGCCGGGATCATCTTCGGCATCCTCTTCGGCGCCGCCAACGCCTATCTCGGGCTCCGAGTGGGCCTCACCGTTTCGACCTCCATCCCCATCGCCGTGCTCACGGTCGCGGCGTTCCGGCTGATGAGCCCGCGGTCCGGCGGCGTCATTCTCGAAGCGAACATGTCGCAGACGATCGGGTCGGCCAGCTCGTCGCTCGCCGCGGGCACGATCTTCACCATTCCGGCGCTCTTCCTGTGGGGGGTGACTCCGCCCTACTGGCAGGTGGCGATCCTGGCTTTCCTCGGCGCCATCCTCGGGATCACCGCGATGGTGCCGCTGCGGCGCCTGCTCATCGTCAAGAGCGCCGACGAGCTCCCCTACCCCGAGGGCACGGCCTGCGCCGAGGTGCTGCGTGCCACCGCGGTCGAAAGCTCGGGCGGACGCTGGATCTTCATCGGTCTCGCGGTGGGTGCCGCCATCAAGCTCGCGCTGGGGGCGGTCGTCCTCATCCCGTCCGAGCTGGCCGCGCACCTGCCCGTGCTCCCCAAGGCGGAGCTGGCGCTGGAGATCGCGCCGGCCCTGCTCGCCGTGGGCTACATCCTCGGCTACAAGCAGTCGGCCATCATGGTCTCCGGCAGCCTGATCTCCGCCATGGTGCTCACCCCTCTGATCGCCCTGGTCGGCGAAGGGCTGCCGACCCCGCTCTTCCCGGAAGCGACGATTCCCATCCGCGACCTCTCGGCCGGGCAGATCTGGGGACGCTACGTGCGCTACATCGGCGCCGGCGCGGTGGCCGCCGCCGGCATCGTCACGGTGATCCGGGCGCTGCCCACGATGTATCACTCCCTGGCTGCCGTGCTCCGCGGGGTCAGGACGGAGGGGGCCGGGGTCGAGGACGGCGCGGGCGTCCCCCGCACGGACCGCGACGTGCCGGGGTGGGTCGTCCTCGCCGGACCGATCTTCGTGATCCTGACGCTGGCGATAGTGCCGGGGCTCATCAGTGGAGAACTGACACTCCTGCAGCGCATGATCTGCGCCTTGGGGGTGGGGATCTTTGGCATCCTCTTCGTGGTGGTCTCGTCCCGGATCGTGGGCCTGATCGGCGTTTCCTCGAATCCCACGTCGGGCATGACGCTGGTGACGCTCCTCGGCACGGCCACCATCTTCGTGCTCTTCGGGTGGGACGATCCGTCCGCCCGCTTCGCGATCCTGACGGTGGGCACCGTCGTCTGCATCGCGGCATCCAAGGCGGGCGACATCTCGCAGGATCTGAAGACCGGCTACCTGGTGGGCGCCACTCCCGCGCGCCAGCAGGCCGGACAGTTCCTGGGCGCCGCGTTCGCGTGCTGGGCGGTGGCGGGCGTGGTGCTCCTTCTGGGCAAGGCCTACACGTTCGGCTCGCCGGACCTTCCTGCCCCTCAGGCCACGCTCATGAAGACGGTCATCGACGGCGTGCTCTCCGGTTCGCTCCCTTGGGGCCTGGTGGGCACGGGCGCCACGTTCTCCCTCTCGGCCATGCTGGCCGGCCTGCCCGGGCTGGCCTTCGCGGTGGGGATCTACCTCCCCCTGGGAAGCCTGACGCCGATCTTCCTCGGCGGGTTGGTGCGGCGCATCGTGGAGGCGCGGCGGCAGGAAGGACCGCGCGAGGGAGATCCCGGCGTCCTCGCCGCCTCCGGCATGATCGCGGGCGAAGGGCTTGCCGGCGTGCTGATCGCCCTGGCCGTGGCAGCACGAGAGATGAATTGGATGGCGATCCCGGAATCCCTGCACTTCGCGGACAGCGAGTTCACCTGGATCTCCGGCATGTCCGGTGTGATCCTCGGCCTCGCCGTCGTAGCCGGGATCGCCGCCCTGCTCTACCGCGCCGGCTTGAGCGCCGCGCCGCCGCCAATTCCGGTCGAGGCGCAGGGACCAGAAGGTGGCGGTTAGATGGCTCAGTTCAATATTGCCGAGGCGAAAGCTCACTTCTCGGCTCTCGTGCAGCGAGCCTTGATGGGAGAAGAGGTCATCATTGCGCGGGACAACAAACCTGTCTTGCGTCTGGTGCCTTTGCAAGATTCGCGGCAGCCTCGCCAGCCTGGCTCCGCCCGAGGCCAGGTCTGGATGGCAGAAGATTTCGACGACGCTCCTGAGGATTTCAAGGAGTACCTCTGAAACGGCTCTGGTAGGCGTCTTCGACAGCTCCTAGTATTATGCGTGGGTGGCTATCGCAGTGCTCCCTGCCGCCGGCGCCTCCCGCCGCATGGGCCGCCCCAAGCTGCTGCTCCCTTTTCGGGGCGGCACGGTCGTCGGCTCGCTGATCAAGGCTCTGCGCGAGGGCGGCGTTTCCGAGATCTTTCTGGTCATCGCTCCAGGCGATGAAGCGTTGCGCGCCTGGGGTACGGAGGCGGGGGTACAAGTGGCGGTCAATCCGGACCCGGAGCGGGGGATGCTCTCCACGATCATCGAAGGGATCACAGCAGCAGGAGACAGGGAACCTCTGGTCGTCTGCCCCGCCGACCTGCCGGCGCTCCTTCCTTCCACGATCCGGACGGTGCTCGCGCAGCAGAGCCCCCTCGCCGTGCCCTCGTACCAGGGCCGGCGGGGACACCCGCTGGTGATCTCCCCGGAGCTCATTCCCGAGATCAGGACCCTGCACCTGAACGTTGGACTGCGGGAGCTGCTCGACCGCCATCCCGACAGCCTGCGGGTCGTCGAGGTGGACGACCCCGGCTGCGTCAGGGACGTGGACACGCCCGAGGAATATCAGGCGCTCGTCGAGGATGAGACATGAGGCGCTCGTGGACTCCTTATCTGGTCCTCGCGCTCTCCCTTCTCCTCACGGTGGTCGTCACCTTCTATGCCGCCGCCACCGCAGAGAGGCAGGACCGCCTCCGGTTTCAGAACCTGGTCCAGAGGAACCAGGGCGTCCTGCAGAACCGGATGGAGATCTACGTGGCCCTGCTGCGCGGCGCGACCGGCCTGTTCAGCACCAGCGAAGACGTGAGCCGCGAGGATTTCCGATCTTTCATTTCCAGTCTCGAGCTCGACCGCCGCTACCCCGGCATCCAGGGCATCGGTTTCGCCCTGCGGGTCGGCGCGACCTGGAAGGACGCCGTGACCGCCGAGGTCCGGCGCGAAGGCGATGCCCGCTTCACGATCTGGCCTGAATCCTCCTTCGACGACCTCTACCCGATCTTCTACCTGGAGCCGCTGGACGCCCGCAACCGCGCCGACATCGGGTTCGACATGTACACGGAGGCGGCACGCCGGGCCGCCATCGAGCGCGCCCGCGACACCGGCTGGCCCACGGCCACCGGCCGGGTGAAGCTCGTACAGGAGACCGAAGAGCGCCGGCAGTCCGGGTTCGTGATCTATGTCCCGGTCTACCGGCGCGGCAGCCCCCTCGCCACGGTCGAAGACCGGCGGGAGGCCCTGACGGGCTTCGTCTATGCCCCGTTCCGGGCCGACGACCTGCTGCGCGGCATCCTGGGCAGCGGCAATCAGAACCTGGCGCTGGAGGTCTACGCCGGCGTGCCGTCCCTCCAGAACCTCCTGCACCGCTCGCATCCGCCCGGGGTCGTGGGCCCCGACCCGCGGCTCACTTCCACCGAGCGCTTCGAGGTTGCGGGCTCTCCCTGGACGATCGTCTACTCCAGCCTGCCGGTGTTCGAGGCGGGCTCGGCCCGCGATCAGGTCTGGCTCCTGCTCCTGCTCGGCCTGCTCACCAGCGTGACGCTCTTCGCCGTGAACCGGGCGCAGATCGCGGCCCGGGCTCAAGCCGAGGCCGCCAGCCAGACCAAGGACCACTTCATGGCCACCCTGAGCCACGAGCTGCGCACGCCGCTCACCCCGGTGCTCGCCGTGCTCGCCCGCCTGGAGAAGCGCCCCGATCCCCTGCCCGCCGACGTCCGCGACGGCATGGCCACGATCCGCCGCAACGTGGAGCTGGAGGCGCGGCTCATCGACGACCTGCTCGACCTGACGCGCATCTCCCAGGGCAAGCTGGAGCTGCGGCGCGGCCCCACCGACGTGCGCCAGGTGCTCGCCCACGCCCTGGAGGCGTCCGAGCGGCCGGGAGCGCCCGGGCCGGCCCTGATCACCGAGATCGAGGACGCGGAGCTCTGGACCTGGGCGGACGCCCCGCGGCTCACCCAGGTCTTCTGGAACCTGATCAGCAACGCCCGCAAGTTCACGCCGCCCGAGGGGAAGGTCCGTGTCCGCGCCTGGCGCGAAGCGGCGGAGGTCGTGGTCGAGGTGTCGGACACCGGCATCGGCATCGATCCCGAGGTGCTGCCCAGGATCTTCGACGCCTTCCAACAGGGGAAGCGGAACATCACGCGCCGGTTCGGCGGCCTGGGGCTCGGGCTCGCGATCAGCGAGAAGATCGTGGCCCTGCACGGCGGCCGCATCGGCGCGGCCAGCAAGGGGCGGGGCGAAGGCTCCACCTTCACGGTCCGGATGCCCGCGGGCAAGCCGGCCGTGCCGCCGAGCTTCCCCTGGGAGGCCGTCCCGGAGCCGCGCCCGGCTCGTGCCGCGATTGTCGGCGAAAATCGGCCGCTGCACATCCTCCTGGTGGAGGACCATCAGGACACCGCCGAGGCCATGGCCGACCTGCTCCGCGCCACCGGGCGCCGGGTCACGGTCGCCGGCAGCGTGGCCGAGGGGAGGGCCGCGGCCGAAGCCTCCGGGGGCAACGGAGGCCGGATCGATCTCGTGCTCAGCGACATCGGCCTGCCCGACGGCAGCGGGCACGACCTGATGGCCGAGCTCTCCCGCCGCTTCGGGCTGCGGGGCATCGCCCTGACCGGCTACGGCATGGAGGAGGACCTGGAGCGCAGCCGCGAGGTGGGCTTCGCAAGACACCTGACGAAGCCGGTCAGCCTGGAGCAGTTGGAATCGGCGATCCGGCAGGTGGCGGAGGGGTAGAAAGGACCAAAGGACGTAAAGGACTCAAAGGACAGCAAACCCTCCGGAATGTCCTTGTCGTCCTTTGAGTCCTTTGGGTCCTTTTGGTCCTTGATACCGCCCTCGATATACTCTGCCCCCTCATGCATCCAAGAGGCGCGGTGCTCGCCTTCCTCCTGCTGGCCGGCGCTCGCCTCGCGGCCCAAACGCTCGACGACGCTCGTGCCCTGCACTCCGCAGGGAAGCTGCCCGAGGCGGTCGCGGCCTACCGCGCCGTGGCAGAAGCCAACGCCGCGGACCCGCCGCTGTCGGCCACCGCCCGCAACAACGCCTGCGCGGTCCTCAACGAGTTGGGGGACTTCCGGGCGGCGCTCAAGGAGTGCGAGGCGGCCCTCCGCCTCCGGCGCCTGCAGCGGGATCCTCTCCGCCTCGCGCGCACCCTGAACAACACGGGCCTCTCCCTGCACTACCTGGGCGAGTACAAGGAAGCCGAGACGCGTTTCCGCGAGGCGCTGGAGATGAACGGCTTCGCCGGCGACGTCGAAGGGCAGGTGATCAACTTCTCGAACCTGGGGCTGGTCGCCACCTCGCAGGGCCGCTACAACCGCGCACTGGACTTCCATGGCATGGCCGCCACGCTCGCCGGCCGCCACCCCGGCGAGCCCTGGGGCGCCGCGCAGTTGCGCATCAGCCGGATCAACCGGGGTGTCATCCTGGAGAAGCTGGGCGCGTACCGCGAGGCGCTGGACGCGTACAAAGAGGTCCTCAAGGAAGAGGCCGAGCTCGATCCGCTGCGCCGCGCCATGCTGCGCGTCAACACCGGCGTGGTCTACCGCAACCTGGGCGACCCGGTCAGCGCGCAGGCCGCGTTCCAGGACGCCATCGCCCTCTATGAGGCCGAGGGGGACCGGGCCGGCCTCTCCAACGCCTGGCTCAACCTCGGGCTCGTCCACCACCTCAACCTGCGCCAGCCCCGGCAGGCCGAGGACGCCTTCCGCAACGCCCTGCGCTTCGCCCGGGCGAGCGGCGACCGCTCCGAGGAGATCCAGGACCTCTTCTACCTGGGGCGCCTCCTCCTGGAGCAGGGCCGGACCGACGAGGCCGGCGCAGCCTTCGCCCGGAGCCTGGAA
The DNA here is from genome assembly GCA_036277235.1 of Thermoanaerobaculia bacterium. Taxonomy (GTDB): domain Bacteria; phylum Acidobacteriota; class Thermoanaerobaculia; order Multivoradales; family UBA5704; genus DATMER01. The sequence goes on from DASUNJ010000464.1 coordinate 6,713, forward strand.
GCGGCGGGCAGGAGCGGCTCGGCCGAGGGACGGTGGTCGGCCCTCGAGGGCCTCGGACGGGTGGCAGCCGCCCGCGGACAGGATGCGCGCGGCGTGGAGCTGCTCGAAAAGGCCATGGACGAGATCGAGAAGGTGCGCTACAACCTGCGGCGGAGCTCGCTGCGCAGCCACTTCTTCGGCGAGCGGCGGCCGGTCTACGCGCATGCGGTCGAGCTGCTCGCCCGCATGGAGGCACGGGAGCCCGGGGCCGGACACGCGGAGAGGGCCCTGGACATCGTGCAGCGCGCCAAGATCCGCGATCTTCTGGACACGCTCGGCAGCCCGGGGAACTTCACCTCGCCGCTCCGGACCGGCGCCCTGCGCGAAAAGATCCGCGGCGGCCTCCTCCTGGAGTACTTCCTCGGGGAGAAGAACCTCTTCCTCTGGGTGGTCCGCCGGGACGGGATCCGGATGGCGAACCTGGGACCGTACGAGCCCATCCTGGCCGACGCCGTGGCGGTCCACGAGGCCCTGAGCCGCCGGCAGGCGCCCGACCCCGCGCGGCTCTCCCGGCTCTCCAGCCTCCTGCTCGGACCGGCCGGGAAGATCGAAGCGGACGAGGTGAGGATCGCGGCGGACGGCGCGCTCCGCTATCTGCCCTTCGAGCTGCTCGGGGAGAAATCGCTCCTCGTGGATGGGGCGCCGGTCAGCTACCTGCCGAGCGGCTCGGCCCTGGGCTGGCTCCGGAGCCTCGACATCGTCGGGCCGATCTTCACCCTGGTCGGCTTCGCAGCGCCGGCGATCCCGCAGGAGTCCGCTGCCGCCGACCTGGCCGCGCGCTACCGCCTGCCGCCGCTCGCGGGAGCCGAGCGGGAGCTGCGGGCCATCGCCGAGCTGCTGCCGGGCAGGCATGAGCTCCACATCGGACCCAAAGCCGGCGAGGACGACCTGCGGAGCACCCTCATGGGCGGCACCCGGATCATCCACTTCGCGACCCATGCCGTCATCGACGAGCGTCCGGGCCGGGGGGCCACGATCCTGCTCGCGCCCGGCGGGAGCGACGACGGCCTCCTCTACCCCGAGGAGATCGTGAACCTTCCCTATCGGGCGGACCTGACCGTGCTCGCCGGCTGCCGCACGGCCCTGAGCCCGGGCAGCCAGGAGGGGGACGCGCTCTCCAGCCTCACCGGCGCCTTTTTGGCCTCAGGCTCTCCCGGGGTGCTCGCGACCCTTTGGGAAGTAGGGGACGACACCACGGCCGCGTTCATGGAACAGCTCTACTACGAGCTCGGCAAGGGGCGGCGCCCGGCCGAGGCCCTGCGCCGCACGAAACAGCGCCTCCGCCAGGACCCGCGCTGGAACCGGCCGGAGCTGTGGGCGGCGTACGTGCTGGTCGGCGAGGTCCCGCGGGTCGTCTACACCGACCGGCTGCGCTACGTGATCGGCGTCCTGCTCCTCGCCGCCATCGCCCTCACGCCGTTCTTCCTCGACTGGCGGGTGGCACGGCGCTTGAACGGACCGGAGAGACGGAAGGGGAAATGATGGATCCGATGATGGACGCGATGATGGACCCGGAAATTCAGCACGAAGAGGGCAAGCGGTATTACATTCAGCTCGGCGACAAGAAGGCCGAGCTCACCTACACCGAGACCGGCAAGACGCGGGACTTCCGGCACACCTACGTCCCGGAGGAGATGCGCGGCCGCAAGGTGGCCGAAAGGCTCGTGCGCCATGCCCTGGACGACACGCTGCTGCAAGGCTACAAGTTCACCCCCACGTGCCCATATGTGGAGCGCTTCGTCGAAAAGAACCCGCAGTACAAGCAGGGACTGGCTGCCTGACTCCGTTCTGAAAGGAAGGCTGGGCATGGACATCGACATCCAGCATGACGAGCAGGCGAAGAGATACACCGTGAAGAGCGGCGGCCAGGAGGTGGGGCTGCTCACCTACCGCGTGCTCGGCGAGAACCTGGTCGACTTCACCCACACCTACGTCCCCCCCGAGCACCGCGGCCGCGGCATCGCCGAAAAGCTCGTGGAGCACGCCCTGGAAGAGACGATGCAGCGCGGGTACCGGTTCCGGGCTTCCTGCTGGTACGTGGATGCTTACGCCCGGCGGCATCCCCGGTTCCAGGAGGCGCTGGCTTAAGAAGAGCCCCCGGAATCCCCCACCCCACCTCAACGTTACCCTTTTCGAAACCATGAGATACCCAAAGATCCTCCCGCTCCTCCTCTGCCTGCTCGCTGTGGCTCCGATCTGGGCCCAGGTCCCGGTCTCCGCCCCTGCCGAGAACCTGGAGGCCCTGCTTCCGGTCGATCCCGAGATCACGATCGGCAAGCTCCCGAACGGCTTGACCTATTACATCCGCAAGAACAGCATCCCGGCCGGACGGGCGGACATCTGGCTCGTGGTCAACGCCGGATCGGTCCTCGAAGATGAGGACCAGCTCGGCCTCGCCCACCTGGTCGAGCACATGGCGTTCAACGGCTCCCGGGCCTTCGAGCACCAGGACCTCGTGCGCTACCTGGAATCCATCGGCATGCGCTTCGGAGCGGACGTCAACGCCTACACCGGGTTCGACGAGACCGTCTACACGCTCACGGTCCCGACCGACCGGCCGCAGTATGTTGAGCAATCCCTTCGCATCCTGAAAGACTGGGCGGACGGGCTCACCTTCGATCCCGAAGAGCTGGCCAAGGAGCGCGGCGTGGTCGTCGAAGAATGGCGGCTCGGCCGCGGCGCCTCGGCGCGCATGGACGACCAGCAGTTCCCCATCCTCTTCCAGGGCTCCCGCTACGCCGAGCGGCTGCCCATCGGCCAGAAAGAGATCCTGGAAAAAGCGACCCCCGAGGCCCTCCGCCGCTTCTACCAGGACTGGTACCGGCCCGACCTCATGGCCGTCGTGGCCGTGGGCGACTTCAATCCCTCCCGCATCGAAGAGCAGATCCGCAAGCAGCTCGGCGGGCTCAAGAACCCCGATACGCCCCGGCCGCGCGAAGTCTTCCCCGTGCCCGCGCACCAGGAGACCTTGTTCTCCTTCTCCACCGATCCCGAGGCCACGGACACCACCGTCGCCATTCACTGGAAGCAGCCGAAGCGCCGCGAAGACCGCATCGTCGACTACCGCCGGTCCATCGTCGAAGCGCTCTACCACGCCATGCTCAACCAGCGGCTGGACGAGATCGCGCAGCGCCCCGATCCGCCGTTCCTCTGGGCCGGCTCGGACACCGGCCGCTTCGTGCGCTCGGCCGAGGTGACCTCCCTCGCCGCGGGCGTGCGCGACGGCGGCGTCGAGCGCGGCCTGGAAGCGCTCCTCGCCGAAGTCGAGCGCGTCCGGCGCCACGGCTTCACCCCGGGAGAGCTCGAGCGCGCCAAGAAGGAGTGGCTCGTCGGCTACGAGCAGGCCGAGCGCGAGCGCGGCAAGATCGAGTCCACCACCTTCGCCGAAGAGTTCGTCCGCGCCTTCACCTATGGCGAAGCGGTCCCCGGCATCCCGGCCGAGGTGAAGATGGTGCGCCGCTTCCTGCCCGGCATCACCCTCGACGAAGTGAACCATCTCGCGGACGAGTGGCTGACCGATCACAGCCGGGTCGTCCTCGTGAACGCTCCCAAGAAGGAAGGGGTGGCCCTGCCCGCCGAGGACCGCCTCCGCACCGTGTTCGCAACCGCGGCGAAGCGCGAGGTCGAGCCCTACGTGGACCGCGCCGTCTCCGGCCCCCTGGTGCCGGCGGCGCCCAAGCCGGGCACGGTCATCAGCGAAACCAAAATCAAGCAGATCGGCGTCACCGAATGGCGCCTTTCCAACGGCGTGCGGGTGCTCCTCAAGCCCACGGACTTCAAGAACGACGAGATCCTGCTCACCTCCTACAGCCCCGGCGGCCACTCGCTCGTCCCGGACGCGGAATTCCCCTCCGCCCTGTTCGCCACCGCCCTGGTCGGCGAGGCGGGCTTCGGGCAGTTCGACTCCATCTCGCTCGAAAAGGCGCTGGCCGGGAGATCGGTCCAGGTCGGGCCCTACATCGCCCAGCTCGAAGAAGGGATCGAAGGGGGCTCCTCCGTGCGCGACCTGGAGACGCTGCTCCAACTCGTCTACCTGAGCGTCACGGCCCCGCGCCAGGACGAAGCGGCCTTCCGCGCCGTCCTCGACCGGATGCGCGCCTTTGCCGAAAACCGCCTGGCCGATCCCGTCGAAGTCTTCAGCGACGCCATGATGCGCGCCCTCACCCAGGGCAATCCGCGCTGGCAGCCGATCTCGCCGGAGCTCATCGGCAAGGTCGATCCCGCCGTGGCCTGGAGGATCTACCGCGACCGGTTCGCCGACGCGGGAGACTTCACCTTCCTGCTCGTGGGCAGCTTCCAGCCCGACGCGATCAAGCCGCTGGTCCAGACCTGGCTGGGCGGGCTCCCCTCGCAGGGACGCAAGGAATCCTGGAAGGACGTGGGCGTCCGGCCGCCGGACGGCGTGGTCGAAGTCAAGATCGAGCGCGGGCTGGAGCCCAAGAGCCAGGTGCAGATCGTCTTCACCGGAGACGCGCCGTTCAGCCGCGTGGCCCGCCACGACATCTCGTCGCTCTCCGACGTCCTCGACGTGCGGCTGCGCGAAGTCCTGCGGGAAGACATGGGAGCCATCTACGGCGTCCAGGTCAACGCCGGGCTCGAACGCCGCCCGCACGAGCGCTACACCGTCACGCTGGGCTTCGGCTGCGCGCCCGAGCAGGTGCAGGCGCTGGTCAAGGCCGTGTTCGCGGAGATCGAGTCGATCCAGAGAAACGGCATCGGCGAGAGCTACGTCCAGCAAGTGCAGGAAAAGCAGCGCCGCGAGCGGGAGACCAACCTCAAGACCAATGAATTCTGGCTGGCAGCCATGGAAGCCTACGACTCCGAAGGCCTCGACCTCCGCGACCTGCCGCGTTACGATCAATTGGTCGACAGGGTGAGCACCAAGACCATCCAGGACGCCGCCCGCCGCTACCTGCGCCGAGAGCGCTACGTGCTGGGCGTCCTCGATCCAGAGAAGAAGGAAGCGAAGTGAAACCAAGGACCAAAAGGACTCAAACGACCAAAAGGACAAAGCCTGTTCTTCCAGTCCTTTTGGTCCTTTACGTCCTTTTGGTCCCTTCCCCTGCCCAAGCCGCCACCGGCAGGGTCCCGGGCCAGTTCATCGCCAAGATCCACACCGAAGCCCTGGGCCGCCTTCCCGACCGCGACGAGTGGCTGCAAGCGGTGAGCTGGTTCCAGGCCAACGGCTGCCGCGCTTCGACCCTGAACGCCTGGGGCCGCAAGGTCTATCTCTCCAGCGATTACCTCTCGCGGGGCTACGACCCGCCGGCCGAGCTGCTCACGCTCTACCGCGGCGTGCTCAACCGCGAGCCCGACGCGGCCGACTTCCAGATCCGTCTGAAGGCCCGGCAAAGAGGCCAGGACTTCCGCAACACCGTCGATGCCTTCTTCTCCAACCGCGAATTCCGCCGGCTCGCGAAAAAGATCTGCGGCACCCAGGCCAGCTACTCCTTCGGCAAGCAGCCGGCGCTCGCGCTGCCAGTGAGCAGTCCAGGCTTCCAGGGGACCGGCGCGCAGCTCCAGGCGCTCCTCAACGCCACCCCCAGGGGAGAAACCGTCCACCTCGCCCAGAAGACCGTGGTGCGGCTGACCGCTCCGCTCGTGATCCCGGCGGGAGTGACCCTCGCCACGACCGGCCTCCCGGAGCCGACCCGCTACGCCCTGATGGGCCGGCTCGTGCGCAGCGCCGGCTTCAAGACCGCGGCCGTGACCCTCCAGGATGGCGCGGCGCTGGACAACGTCTGGGTGGACGGCCAGCGGGGCATGGTCGGCTTCATCGACGACGGCATCAACGTCCGCCTCCTCGGAGGCAATGGGACCAGGATCGAGAACAGCGTGATCACCAACGCCGCGGGCTGGTCGAGCGTCCAGGCTTTCGGGACCTCCGAAGGCTTCCCCTGCAACGCTGTCAGGGTCACGGGCAATCTGGTCACGGCCTACTCCAGCGGGCATGTCCGCGGCAAGCTGAAGCACAACCCCTGGACCGACGGCCTGAGCATCTCCTGCGAATCCACCCTCGTCCAGGAGAACGAGATCGTGGACGCGACCGACGTGGGCATCGTGCTCTTCCGCGCCCATCCCGCGGTCCAGAGGTCCCTGGTGAGCTTCAACCGCATCCTCGCCGCGGGCAACTCGGCTTACGGAGCGATCACGATCGACGGCCTCCAGGGCCGGGGCACGAAGCCCGACTTCCGCGGCGCCGTCGTCGAAGCCAACATCTTCTGGTCGAGCCCCGCCACGCACTTCGACATCGGTATCTCGGTCGGCACGAGAGCCTGGTTCGGCCCGCCGGCCGACCTGGCGAGCGGGGTCGCCGTGGTCACCAACACCACGAACGGAATCCCTACCCGGGTCGACAGCGGCCTCGCGGTCAGCGGCATGCTCGACGCCCACGTGTCGGGCAACGACCTCACCCTGATCCTGGTCGACGTCTCCCGCTGCCCCACCGCCCCCGTGGGAGCCTCGGTCGTCGCCGGCTACGCCTCCGGAGACCTCCAGCCCTACACCGACGCCCTCTACGACTGGTGCATCGGGCACTGAGAGCTGAGCTACCATACCCGCCATGTCCAAAGACATTGCGGGTGCCATGCGCCGCGTGCGCGGCGACCTCTTCGAGCTGAGGGAGCCTCCTTCCGATCCTCGCCTCTCCAACGCCGACCTCGCCCCCACCCGGGTCGAGCAGCGGACCTGGACCACCTACCACATCGCCTCGCTCTGGATCGGGCTCTCGGTCTGCATCCCGACCTATCTGCTGGCGGCCGGGCTGGTGCAAGGGGGCATGAGCTGGAAGCAGGCGATCTTCACGATCCTGCTCGGCAACGTGATCGTGGCCTTTCCGATGGTGCTCATCGCCCACTCGGGCACGCGGTTCGGGATCCCCTTCCCGGTGCTCGCGCGAGCCTCCTTCGGCACGGCGGGCGCGCACGTGCCGGCGATCCTGCGCAGCCTGGTCGCATGCGGCTGGTTCGGCATCCAGACCTGGATCGGCGGGCAGGCGATCCAGGTCATGCTGATGACCGCGTTCCCATCCTGGGGGCAAGTGCCGGGCGGCGCCTGGATCGCCTTCTTCGCCTTCTGGCTCTGGAACATGTACATCGTGGTCCGGGGTAGCGAATCGATCAAGTTCCTCGAAGCCTGGGCCGCCCCGTTCCTGATCGCCGCCGGCCTGGCCCTCCTCGCCTGGGCCATGCTGCGGGCGGGCGGTATCGGCCCGATCCTCGCGCAGCCGAGCAAGTTCCGGACGACCGGCGAATTCCTGGCCTTCTTCGTCCCCTCGCTCACGGCCATGGTCGGCTTCTGGGCGACGCTCGCCCTGAACATCCCCGACCTCTCGCGTTATGCCAAGGACCAGAGCGCCCAGATCCGGGGCCAGTTCTTCGGCCTGCCCACGACCATGACGCTCTTCTCCTTCATCGGCATCGCCGTGACCTCGGCCTCGGTCCTGATCTTCGGCGAGGCCATCTGGGATCCGGTAGCGCTGCTCTCGAAGCTGGAAAGCCCGCTGGTCATCCTGCTCTCCCTCTTCGCCCTGCTGATCGCGACGCTCACCACCAACGTGGCCGCGAACGTCGTGGCGCCGGCAAACGGCTTCGCGAACCTCTGGCCCGCGCGGATCACCTTCGCCATCGGCGGCCTGATCACGGGAGTGATCGGCGTGGCGATCATGCCCTGGCGTCTCCTCTCCGACTACGGCACCTACATCTTCGGCTGGTTGGTGGGCTACTCGGGCCTGCTCGGTCCGATCGCCGGCATCTTCATCGCCGACTACTGGCTGATCCGCAAGACCAACCTCTCGCTCCCCGATCTCTACAAAGCGGACGGCATCTACGGCCGCTGGAACCCGAAAGCGCTCGTGGCGCTCGCCGCGGGAGTCGCAATCGCCCTGATCGGCCTGGTCGTGCCCGGCCTGAGGGTCCTCTACGACTACGCCTGGTTCGTAGGTTTCGCCGTGGCGTTCGTCCTCTACTGGGCGCTCATGAGAGGCACGCCGCAGGTGGATCTGAGCCGTATCACGGAGTAAGCGCACACCTACCCAAGTGGCAGGGGCGGGTCCGCTCCCGTAACGGGCCCGTACCCCTTCTTGGGATCCATCGAATGTCAAAGAGCCAGCGGGCGAGGGCGAACCGGCTCGGCCAGCCCTCCAACGCCCCGATGCGCCTGCACACGAGACAGGGGTAAAGCTTGGCAGAGCCCTTGACGCATGTCAAGCGATATGTGTACACTCCATGCCGTTTCGGATTCTTCAATGTGGACAGGAAGCCCCGAGCAGTGAGAGATGTCGAAACCTTCGTGCCGCTCTCCTCAGGGATGAAACAGTTACCGCCAGGTGGCAGCGGTCCGGGGGTGCTCTTTGAAAACTTGGATCCATGCTCCTGGACAGGCGAAATCCAGGAGCTTAAGAGGGGTCCGCGCGCCAGCCATGCTGAAGCGCCCTCCCGCCCTCAACCGCCAGGGGAGCCGGACGCGGACACGGCTCTCGCCCTTTTTCTCACCCGGACTCCGCGGAAGAGTCGGGAACTCTCCGCAGTCATTTCCACAATGCCGCGGAACATCAGGGGCTGATTTCAGAGGAGATGGGGACGATCCGCATCGGAATGGGCGCCTTCCCAACCCAGATGCCGGCCTTCCCATCGGGATGGGAGGGGGTCCCATCGAGATGCCAGGCTCTCCCATCGGGATTGGAGCCTTCGCCATCCGGATCGGAGGCTTCCCCGTCAAGATCGGAACGGCCCAAGCTAGATGGGAACGGCCCGCATCTGAACGGGAGGCTCTCCCACCGGAATGGGAGGCTTCTCCATCTGGCTGGGGAACGGTTCAATCCGGGTGGGAAGCTCCGCTATCTGGATGGGAGCCTTCTCCACCTGGATGGAAGGGCGCCCATCTGGAACGGGATGCTCCCCGTCCGGACGGGGAGCTCTCCCATCTGAATCGCGGGCGCAGGGTGCACTCACCCCGCGTAGATCTGAAACTCGCGCAGCTCCTGGATCTGGTCGCGGAGACGATGAGAGCTCTTCGCGGGGAGGTTCTTTGAAAATTGAGAAAGGCTGGTGGCCTCCGGCTCCAAGGACGCCTTGTGGGGTCCTAGCCTTCTGGGAATCCGTGTGTCCCTCCCTAGCGGGAGGGGCAGGTGGGCTCCGGGGAGAAGGCCGGGAGGAGTGTGCTTACCCCCCTCGATGTATACCTCTCCACCTCACAAGCGAGGTGGAGGCTGGAGCCTTGCCCGCTCTCGTTCGATCGGCAGCCGCCCCATTGATTGACTCGCCTCTGGCGCGGGTCTAAACTGACTAAGTTGTTAATCCAGTCACTTGTTGGGCGAGGAGCTCATGTGATGAAGCCTGCTTCGCCACACCAGTGCAGCCGAGAGGTAAGACGGAGACGAATAGACACGCGCCAAGGCAAGACTCCACAGAAAGGCCGCCTTGCGAACTGAACTCTTACTGCTTGTGCCCGACGACGAGTCCTTCTGCAGCAACAAGAAGGCATTCGTTGACTTCCTAAAAGTAGATGCCCTCATTACAGTCTCAGGCCAGAAAATCAGCTTCCGACGAGCAGCGAAATCCAAGGAGTTGGTATCAGCACGCTTCCGGATCGAAACCGACAAGGTCAAATCGAAGCATGAGCGCTACTTTTTGTTGACTCTAGAGTGTCAAGATGAATCCCTGCTAGACGAGTTCACTGAGCTATGTGATCGCATACGCATCATCGGGGAACGACTTTCGCCCGGACGCACCGCCATCAACACGATATGGGATGATGTTGGACGGATCTACGCCGAGAAGTCCTATCCGTTGATCAACGAGGTCGAGAACCTTCTGCGCCGATTAATTGCAAAGTTCATGCTCATTACCGTAGGTGTCAACTGGTCTAAGGATACGATTCATCCTGAGCTCTTCAAGAAGATCGAAAGCTTTGATGATCCAGAACCATACACCAACGACCTATACAAGCTCGACTTTATCCACCTGAAGCAAGTTCTCTTCGAGAAGAAGCGCGACATTAGCCTGGACGAACTTGATCGGCTATTGAGCCGAACCAGCTTCAGCGACGAAGACAAGGAAAAGATTCAGAAATACATTCCGCGTTCCAACTGGGAGAAATACTTCTCGACCTTGATCGACGATCGGGAAAGTAGCCTGGAAAAGAAGTGGGAGATTCTGTACAAACTAAGGAACAAGGTCGCTCACAATAGACACGTCAAAAAGGAAGAGTATGAAAAAATCAAGGGGCTCACCTCACAAATCAAAATAATAATCGACAAGGCGTCGGCCAAACTTGGCGAAATAGACTTAAACGAAGAAGATAGGGAGTTAATCATCTACTCCTACGGCTCCGACTCACCCACTGCTATCAACTACCTAACAGAAAAGGCTGTCGCTGAGTACTACGTGAAGTCTGGCTATGATGTCACTCTGCTGGGCGGCAGATCACGCGCAGATTTTCTTGCAAGTAAGGACGGAATCAAGGTCGCAGTAGATGTGAAGTCTACACGATCACGGGATCTAAGATTGATGATCAAATCGGTGATTGATCGTGAACGCAGCTATGCGACTCAACCGGTCGAAGGTGAAACTTTCGCGAAGCGTCAAGTTGTGGTGGTGGTAAGAGACTACCTTGAGAATCCTCCTCCCGACGAACTTCTCGCATATGTCATTTTTGCTACAGAAGCGCACGGCTTCGATATTCAGCTCGGTTGGCTAAACGAAGACGGGGCCTATGTTCTCCTAGAGAAATAAGTCAGGACTTAACCATTAACCGCCGAGCACATCGACGGGATGTCTCGGCCTGATGCGCGAGTTCTATCTCGCGGAGGGCTATCCCTTCAGTGAAACGGCAGCACACTCTGCCCTCGAAGTGTTCCTCGGCAATCCGGAGCTCGGCGAGTTCTGGGTTGCCACCGAGGATGACCAGGTCGTTGCGTACATCGCTGTCACGTTCGGCTTCAGCTTCGAGTTCGGGGGCCGTGATGCGTTCATCGATGAGCTGATGGTGACATCTTCACACCAGGGCCAGGGCTTGGGCACCAAGGCGCTGGCCGTCGCGGAGGCGGTGTGCCGCAACGCGGGAGTGCGCGCGCTCCACCTGGAAGTCGAACGTGGGAAGGACAGTGCCCGCCGGCTCTATGAAAAATTCGACTTCGTCGAGCACTCGCGGTATCTGCTCACGAAGCTGATCGCGTGACTTGGACCAGCAGCAAGTGTTCGAGGCGTTCAAGACAGAAGAGGAGATGGTCGCCGAGCGCGGGCGGCAGATGTCGCCCGATGCGGTCAAGAGCTATCGACTGGCCTCGATCCTTCTCGTCGTCAATGCTCTTCTCCTGGCCTTGTTGGCTCTCTTGACGCCCGGACCGAGTTTTCCCTGGGTTCCGATTGGGGTAGCCCTGCTGCTTGCCCGTGCCCTCCACCAATTGAAATCCAACTGGGCGGACGCCGTTGTCGTGATCGCAGTAGCAGGAACCGGCATTCAAACCTTCCTTCAGCTCTGGGCACAACCGCCTTTGGATGCGATCCTCGGCAACCTGGGATCCTGGGGAGTCGCGGGCGCACTGGTGCTCCTGCTGACCGGTGAGCCAAGCCCAAGCCGGAGAGCTGCCGCCCTCGCGGTCTTCATCATCCTCACAGGCAGCTTCTATCTACTTGCGCTGGCCAGCTTGGCTGCCTGGCGAACGTAGAGGACCGCCGACAGCGTCTCGCCGCCGACGGCCCTCTCCTGCCGCGTTCACGGTGCGGTGGTGAAGGCGATCTCCTGGAAGCTCAGGTTCCCGCTCTCACTCACCGTCGCCACGCCGAGCTCGTACTCGACACCGGGCTGGAGCCAACCGTCCGGGACGGCAAAGGACGTGACGTCGCCGGGAAGCGTCAGGTTGATGGACTGGCCGAGATCGTCCTGCTCGATTTCGAGCAGGTACGACGCGACTCCGGCGATCGGCTCCCAGCTCACGACGAGATGATCGGACACTACGTCCTCGGCACCGCTGGCGGGGACCAGGATCGTTGTCGCTGCCGGCATGGCGTGCTCCAACTCGGCCTCGCCGGTGAGCTCTTCGCCGGAGAACGTTTTGGCGATGAAGCGATAGACGCCCGGGGGATAGGCCTTCTTCACGATGGCGAGCGACGGCTCGGGCGTTTCGAGAAGGATCTCTCGGAAGCCCAGGGTCCGCCGGTGCCCCGCCCAGAGCGTGAGAACGTGTCGTCCGTTGGGACCGAGCACTTCCAGCGTTTTCAGACCCCCGTCCCCGCCCTGGGCGACGATCACGATCTCGGCGTCGGCGTCCGTAACGTTCTGTTCGAGGTAGATCTTCGCCTCCTCGAGGTCGTCGGCCGCGAGCGGGAACGCGATGGCGAGGGTCAGGAGCGCTACGGCGGCTGCGGATCGAGCTTGGGTCATGGCGCCTCCAGGTCAACTGGCGGCTTCTCCGCTCATCGGAGAGCCTGTTGCCCTGCTAGATGCCGCGGGCCGCGAAATCCTCTGCTGCGCCATGCCCCACAGGGAGCCACCTTACGCCGTCTTGTAGATCGCCGCCGCCAGGGCGCCCTGGATCGCATGGGCGACGATCTGGTAGACCGACTCGATCGCCAGCAGATCCTGGGGATAGAACGTCGAGCTGAAGTAGTGGTAGAGGCCGCCGAGCACCGGGCTGAGGAGCGCGACCAGGATGCCGAGGATCACTCCTCCTTTCACACCGCCGCCGAAGGCGGCTCCGGCCTTGATCACCAGCCAGGTGATGAGCAGGGCGGCAAGCAGGTCGAGCGTGATGAAGGCGGGGACCACCTCCCGGAACATCCCGGGATGGGCCGTGCTCATCTCCATATACCGCGGGTGCATCAGGTACCCGTAGAAGAGATAGTTGAGCAGGGCACGGACGACGAAGACCGCGACCGAAGCACCAACGAAGCGTCCAGCGTTCATTCCTTTGCCTCCTTGGGAAGCGCCTTGCGGCAGATGAACAGGGTCCAGACTGCTCGTTACGACTCGACGGAACTGAGGGTGACGTAAGCAGCGTACTCGCGCACGGGGACGGAGTCAAGGCTTGTCGGTGAGATAGTACCCCTCCTCGCGACAGTCAAGAGCTGAAGGCCACCTGTTCTCTGAAAAAGGAGGACGGCGTTACCCAGAAGGAAGGCGCCCATGACTCCCGAAGCTTACGCTGACAAGTACCTCAACCTGACCTGGGAATATGACAAGAAAAGCTTCCAGGTCGCCATCAGAAAATATCTGGCGATAGACGCGAAGTATTGCGACCAAACGAAAATCGACGGCTCCGCGGACGCGAAGCAGTGGCTCCTGGATGCGATCAAGGCGGCCCCGGACGTTCAGATGGCCGACGGTATCATTCAGGTGACAACACTGAAAAAGATAATCCCCTTTGAACATATTGAAAAAACGTTCAAGGGCACGGCCTCCCCAAGTCGGATCGCAAACACCCTCTGGTTGGCCACGCATCTCAAGTTCATCACCGTCAGCCCGACCGACCCGACGATTGCGGGACGCGAAGCGGCCAGGCCCCAGGATTACGCTGACTGGTATCTCGGCATGGATTGCAGGGGGTTCGCCAACAACTACCTGGGCCTCAACGCTCATCAGCGCACTGTCACATCGTTCGACGAGAACAAGACGACACGGCGCCAGACGATCGCCGCCATCAAAATGGGCGACGTCATGGTCAAACGGGTTATCGCCAGCAACAGTTACGAGCACATCGCCATCGTGGTCCGGGTTCTCAGGAAAAGTGACACCAGCATGCAGCTTTTCACCGTTGAGTCCTACGGTTACAAACTGGCGGGCATAGGCAGGCACGATCGAAACCTGATCATGACGTCTCCCGGGATCTTCGTCGAGCAGGGTGCCGCAAAGCCCGCAGAGATTTACATCCAACCTCCGCCCAACCAAGGACCCAGCTTATGATGTACCTGGGCCCTTCCTGCCGCCCGTAGGGCTGGCGGCTTCTCCGCTCATCGGATACTGTAGGTCGCATGGAATCACCCCGCACATGGCCGAGTCTGCCCCTGGAAGCTTGGGCCGATACCTCCGCAACCTTGCACCTGTGGACCCAGATCGCCGGGAAGATCCGGCTCGCCCAGAGCCCCTGGGTGAATCATTCCTGGCATGTGACGCTGTATGTGACAGCCCGCGGGCTCACCACGTTGCCGATCCCGCATGGCATCCGGACGTTTCAAATCGACTTCGACTTCGTCGCGCACCAGCTCGTCGTGCAGTCGAGCGATGGCGGGATTGGCGGTTTCGCGCTCGAACCGCAGTCCGTGGCAACGTTCTACAGACGTCTCATGGATGATATGGATAAGCTCGGTCTGCACGTGGACATCTACCGGCTGCCCAACGAGATCGAAGATCCCATCCGCTTCGATCAGGACGAGGTTCACCGGTCGTACGATCCGGAGTACGCCAATCGCTTCTGGCGGATCCTCGCTCAGACGGACCGGGTGTTCAAAGAGTTTCGCGCCCGGTTCCTCGGCAAGTGCAGCCCTGTACACTTCTTCTGGGGCGCGCCCGACCTGGCCGTCACCCGGTTTTCAGGACGGCGAGCTCCTGAGCATCCGGGCGGGATTCCCAACCTGCCCGACCGGGTGACACGGGAGGCCTACTCTCACGAAGTCAGCAGTTGCGGGTTCTGGTGGGGGGGAGGCGCGCTTCCCTATCCGGTGTTCTATTCCTACGCCTATCCGGCGCCGGCCGGTTTCTCGACCGCGGCCATCAAGCCGAGCGCCGCCTTCTACAATACCGACTTCGGCGAGTTCATCCTGCCGTACGACGCCGTCCGTGAGTCGGAGTCTCCGGAGAGCATGCTCCTCGACTTCCTGCAGTCGACGTATGAAGCCGCGGCGAATCTCGCAGAGTGGGACCGCGGCTCGCTCGAACGTGCATGACCGGCCGCTTCGCCCAAACTGTGGCGAACTGGTTTGCCGCGGAAACCAGTTGACAAGCCCTGCCTCACGGGTCCATACTTGGTTTGCGGCACAGACCAGTTGGCAAAGGGAGGCAGGGATGGAGATCCAAGACTTCGACCGAATCCGTTTCGTCACGCAGCGCTTCGGCGACCTTCAGGGGTTGCGGCACCTGGTGCCGCTGGGGCTCCTGCTCCTGAGCGGGGCGGGCGCGGTCTGGCTCGCGAGCTGGCCGCTGGTGCTCCTCCAGGCGGTGTCGTTCTCCGGAGCGTTCGCCCTCATGCTCGGCGCGAGGCGGTATTACAGGAGCACCTTCGGCGAGGTCGAGGGACCCGGGGTCCGTCCTGCCGCGAAGGTCTATTCCCTTTCGATCCTTAGCACTGCCGGTCCGGCGCCGCAGCTCGAGCCGGCCCTGCCCGTCTCGCAGCGGTACATGCTCGCCCTGGCGCTGATCCCCCCTATCTTGCTCCTCTTCACCTTCCTGTTCTGGCCGCCTTGGATCGCGATGGAGTCCGATGTCATCGTCGACCCGGAATGGCACAACATGCTCACCTTCTCTCTGTTGAAGACCGTCGTCGTGCAGATGATCTATCCCCTCTGCGGCTCCTTCTTCCTCGGCATCTGGTGGTTGAGGGGACGCCGCCTGTCCCAGAGCTACCATCTGGCGATGGGAGTCCTCCTGTCAGGGCTTTTCATCCTTCAGCCGGCGGCAGCTCATCTC